>CAVIBB010000004.1:30885-49079 GCA_963640745.1 Paludibacteraceae bacterium | reverse complement strand
GGGCACGGGGTTCGCGCAGGCAAAGATGATGGAGTCGGCGGCCATCGTGCGGACCATGTCCTGCGTGAGCGCGCCGGGGGCCGAGACGCCCACGAAGACGTCAGCGCCCTTGACGGCCTCGGCGAGGTCGCCGGCCACCTTGTTCTGGTTCGTCCAGGTCGCGACCTCTTCCTTAACGGGGTTCAGGCCGTCGCGACCCTCGTAGATGGCGCCCTTGCGGTCGCAGATGATGATGTCCTTGACGCCCATGCGCTTCATGAGGCGCGCGATGGAGATTCCCGCGGCGCCGGCGCCGGAGAAGACCACCTTGATGTCGGCGAGCTCGCGGCCGGTCAAACGGCACGCGTTGATAAGCGCCGCGCAGGTCACGACCGCGGTGCCGTGCTGATCGTCGTGGAAGACGGGGATGTCGCAGACCTCCTTGAGGCGGCGCTCGATCTCGAAGCAGCGCGGGGCCGAGATGTCCTCGAGGTTGACGCCGCCGAAGGAGCCGGCCAGCAGCTCGACGGTGCGCACGATCTCGTCGACGTCGTTGGAGCGGATGCACAGCGGGAAGGCGTCGACGTCGGCGAAGGTCTTGAACAGGGCGCACTTGCCCTCCATGACCGGCATGCCGGCCTCGGGGCCGATGTTGCCCAGGCCGAGGACGGCGGAGCCGTCGGTGACGACGGCCACGAGGTTGCCGCGGCGGGTGTAGGTGTAGGAGTCGTCGACGTCCTCCTGGATCTTCAGACAGGGCTCCGCGACACCGGGGGTGTAGGCGACGGCGAGCTCCTCGGGCGTCGTGATCGGGGCACGGCCCACAACCTCGATCTTGCCCTTCCACTGCTTGTGCATGTCGAGCGCGTACTGCTTGGCGTCCTCAGCCATTTGGTGCTCCTATCTGTTGGGCCGCATGCGGCGGCTTGTTTTGCTCCAACTCACCAGTGTATTGACGCATGCCGCGGACGGGGTCGATTTATCGGTTTGCGTGCCGCGTCGACAGGTAGGCGGCGCTCTCTGGGGAGAAACCGGAGGAGGGAAATCACAAACTCCCGAGAATGCGCGATTGATTTTGGGCTCATCAAGTAGCCTTGGCGATTACGGCCGCATTTGCCCAGTTGACAGGCTTCAAAAACCTTCCCCTACTCGGCAAACCCAAATTCAATCGTGCATTCTCGGGAGTTCGATGGCGCGAGGCCGCCCGCGCCCCTTAAATGGGTCCACCTTCGACCGGATTGGACCAGTAACGCGGCCGCCGCATCGTTAACTTCGGTCGACTTGTCCGCGCGGCAATTCGCCGATTGGTCGAATATCCAAGGGATACGGTTCTCAAGCGCTATCTCGCAGCGCCGGTGATAACGTTTGCCCATGGATACGCTCATCTGTGGATCAACTGCCTACCAGTTTTGGCGCACGCCGCCAATCGTCCTGCTCATGGCCGCTGGGCCGAGCGACGATCCGACTTTGCAAAAACTCATGAAAGAGGACGAGCTTACCGCTTTCCGCATGGACCTTCTCGAGCGACTCCCCTTGCTCAAGGCCTGCTCAGTCCCCAAATCCCGCATAGGTGACGACTTCAAGGCCATCCGCGATGTCAGTCCTTTGCTCGCCCCTTCTGCAGAGCTTCCGCTAAAGATCCTGGTCCATGACCCGAAGTTGCGACGGCCCTCGAGCCTGTTGAAGCCATCCGTATGCACAAGCGAGCTCCCCGCCGGGTTTACCCGTGCGCTAAGCGACGACGTCAGTATCGCCTCGCCAGAGCTCGCATTGCTGCAACTAGCCTCAAGGGCGTCGCTTGCGCATACCGTGCTCATGGCTTCGGAGCTGTGCGGGGGCTTCGCCGTCTATCGTGCCCCGGCGCCTATCGCGGCCAAGCTTCAGGAACTCATCGGGAGCGGACGGCCAATCGCAATCGACGGGTGGAAACCGTGTCTTTCCCCAAGCGGCCGAATCGGCGAACTATGGCAGCGCCCTCCCCTGACAACCCCAAACGAGCTGCTTCACCTCGCCGAGCTTTCGGACTCCCGGTTCGGCGCGAGCCGCCTACGCCAGGCGGCGGAGCTCCTCAAACCCGACGCGGCCTCCCCCTTCGAAGTCCAGGCGGGGGTCATGCTCGGCTTCTCCCGCCGGCGCGGCGGCGAGGGCTTCGGAAACTTCACGCACAACGAAAAGGCGGAGCTCTCAAGAGACGCAAAACTGCTCGCAGGACGGAGCCATTGCTTCTGCGACCTGTTTTGGCCCGACGGGCTGGACGTCGAGTGCCAAAGCGTCCAGTTCCACGACACGGATGAAAGCTTCATCTCGGACTCGAATCGCACGGCTGCGCTCAGCCTCATGGGCATCCAGGTGCTCCCATTGACGTTCGAGCAGCTCAGGCGTCCCGACAACTTCGAGGCATTTTCCAGCGCCGTTGCCCTCGCACTAGGCCAAAAGCCGGGTCCGAAGTCGCCTCGCCAAATCGAAGCTGCGCGCAAACTCCGCGACGAAGTGTTCTGCGACTGGTGGACGCTCCCCTACCTGTAGCCGAAGGGCGGCCAAGCGCGGCCGAGCGGACGTTTGCCAGGCGCCGCAAGCATTCGCGAGCAGTCACCTACCGCCTCGGAAAACCAAACTCCCGAGAATGCACGATTAAATTTGGGCCCATCGAATAGACTGGGCGATTTCAGCCGTATTTGCCCAGTTGACAGACTTTCAAGACGCTTCTTTACTCGCAAGGTTCGAATTCAATCGTACATTCTCAGAAGTTTGCCGCCACAAGACCGCCAAAACGCCGCCCAAAAGTACGACGCACCCCGCGGCACCCGCAGAAAGCCCCTGCGCTCGGCCTGCGGGCGCGCGACGTATACTGGTGGTTGGCTTATTTGCGCCCCACCAAACCGAAAGGATTGCGCATGAGCGAGAAAAAAGACCCCAAAGACACCTGCGTCCTCGTTACCGGCGGCGCCGGCTTCATCGGATCCCACACCGTCGTCGAGCTCCTCCAGGCCGGCTACCAGGTCGTCATCGTCGACGATCTCTCCAACGCCTCCGAGAAGGTCCTCGACCGCATCGACACCATCGTCGGCGACGATGCCGCCGAGAACCTCACGTTCTATCGCGCGGACGTCAACGACCGCGAGGCCCTCGAGTGCATCTTCGACGAGAACGACATCGACCGCGTGATCCACTTCGCTGGCTTCAAGGCCGTCGGCGAGTCCGTCTCCAAGCCCGTTGAGTACTACTCCAACAACATCGGCAACACGCTGACCCTCGTGGACGTCATGCGCGAGCACGGCTGCAAGTCCATCATCTTCAGCAGCTCCGCGACCGTCTACGGCGACCCGGACTCCCTGCCGCTGACCGAGGCCAGCCCCAAGAAGCCGGCCACCAACCCCTACGGCTGGACCAAGTGGATGATCGAGCAGATGCTCACCGACCTCCACACCGCCGACGCCGAGTGGAACGTCGTGCTGCTGCGCTACTTCAACCCCATCGGCGCGCACCCCTCGGGCCTCATGGGCGAGGACCCCAAGGGCATCCCCAACAACCTGCTGCCCTACGTCGCGCAGACCGCCATCGGCAAGCGCTCCGAGGTCCACGTCTTTGGCAACGACTACGACACCCCCGACGGCACCGGAGTCCGCGACTACATCCACGTCTGCGACCTGGCCGCCGGCCACGCCGCCGCGCTCGCGTGGATGAACGGCCGCGAGGGCGTCGAGGTCTTCAACCTGGGCACCGGCAAGGGCACCTCGGTGCTGGAGATCATCACCGCCTTCGGCAAGGCCTGCGGCAAGGACGTCCCCTACGTCATCGACCCGCGCCGCCCCGGCGACGTGACCGCCAACTACGCCGACTGCTCCAAGGCCAAGGAGGAGATGGGCTGGGAGGCCAAGTTCGACATCGACGACATGTGCCGCGACTCCTGGAACTGGCAGTCCAAGAACCCCAACGGCTACGCAGAGGACTAAGGAACGCAAAGAATGACCGCCGTCGAGAACATCGCCGATAAGACCGCCGAGGGCACGCTCGCCGAGGCCGCCCCGGGTGCGCGCTTCGCCGCCTACCTGGGCCGTGTTCGCCCGCAGATCGAGGATTACCTCGCCCGCACGGCGCCCGCCTGCGTGCCCGGCACCGCCGACGCCACCCGTGCCGACCTCGACCGCTACCTGTACGGCCCGTTCGCGCGCTTCTCGGCGTCCGGCGGCAAGCGCACCCGGCCGGCCCTGTGCCTGCTCGGGTGCGAGGCCGTCGGCGGCGACCCCGCGCTCGCCATGAGCTCGGCGGCGGCTATCGAGAACTTCCAGTCCGCGGCGCTCATCCACGACGACATCGCCGACAAGTCGGAGCTGCGCCGCGGCGAGCCCTGCACGTACGTGACCGAGGGCACCGGCGTCGCCATCAACATCGGCGACCTCGGCCTCGCGGTCGTGCTCGGCGGGGTCCTGCGCGACGAGGCGCTTCCGGCCGCCACGCGCGTGACCGTCATGGAGCGCCTTTTCCAAATGGAAGAGCGAACCATCGAGGGACAGGCCCTTGACCTGGGCTGGGTTCGCGACGGACGCTGGGACGTCACCGTGGACGACTATCTTTACATGGCCTCCCACAAGACGGCCTACTACTCCGCGGCCATCCCGCTGGCCGCGGGCGCCATCGTGGGCGGCGGCACCGACGAGCAGGTGGCCGCGCTCGACGCCTTCGGCATGTCGGCGGGCCTCGCCTTCCAGCTGCAGGACGACCTGCTCAACCTCGTCGGCGACGCCGAGGCGCAGGGCAAGGACTTCCGCAGCGACATCACGGAGGGCAAGCGCACGATGCTCGTGGTCTGGGCGCTTGAGCACCTCGACGGTGCCGAGAAGGACGAGCTGGTCGGCATCCTTCAGGAGGGCACGACCGACCCGGCGCGCCTGGCCCGCGCGGTCGAGCTTATCGACGCCGCCGGAGCGATTGACCACGTCCGCGGCTACGCGCGCGAGCTCGTGGCCGAGGCCAAGTCCCGCCTCGTCGGCGTCGACCTCACCGAGAACGCTCGCGAGACCCTGATTTCTATGGCAGACTTCTTCGTGGAGCGCGCGGGCTAGCCGGCGACGTCGCCGCCGCCCCGCACACACGCGGCAATAGGAGAGATTTTGATGGAACCCATTAAGGAAGGCGCGACGGGCGCCGCGGTCGAGGACATCCAGGAGCGCTTGGCTTCCCTCGGTTACCGCATCGACGAGTCCGAGGCCGGTGGCAAGAAGTTCGGCCGCTCGACCGCAACCGCCGTGGCGCGCTTTCGCCTCGACCATGAGCTGAGCCTCGGCGAGGCCGTGGACGCAGCGACCTGGTCGACCCTTGTCGACGAGTGCTATCAGCTCGGCGACCGCACGCTCTACCTGCGCCTTCCCAACTTCCACGGCAACGATGTCCGCCAGCTCCAAGAGCGCCTGAACGTCCTCGGCTTCAGCTGCGGAGAGCCGGACGGCTGCTTCGGCGTCCACACCGAGGCCGCCGTCAAGCTCTTCCAGGAGTCGGTCGGCGCGCTCGCCGACGGCATGGCGTTCCAGGACACCTTCGATGCTATCGAGCGCCTTAAGCACGTGTGGGGCGGCAAGCCCGCGGCGGGCCCGCACCCGTCCGGCGTCATGGGCTTCGCACGCGCCGCGAGCGTGCTCGACGGCATCGGCCTGGCCATCATGGCCGAGGACCCCATCGCGCGCAACGTCGCGGGCCGCATCCTCAACCTCGCCCAGGCCACGAGCGATAGCTGCGGCATCGAGGTCATCACCGCGGCGAGCGAAGCCGGCAAGGGCGTCCGCGCGTTCCTCACCCTCTCGGCAACCCCGCACGACCCGCATGCCGCGCCGCAGGTCGGCAGCGTCGCGCTCGACGACGTGGACACGCTCCCCCTGCGCCTGCGCACCGCGCTACAGGTCTCGCGCAAGAACCCCCGCGCCGTCCGCATCGAGCTGCCCGTCGGCGCGAACCCCAGCGGAAGCTTCACCATGGGCGACGCGCAGACCTACGCCGTGCTCCTTCTGGACGCCATCTGCACCGCCTTCGACGGGCTGGAGCTGTAATCACTCCTCCCCGAGCCCCTTCGAGCGCTCCAAGACACCCGGCCCCGCACAACGTCCCCTCAAAACGGGAGTTGTGCGGGGTCTTTTTTGATGCCGAATCGCATAACCCTCGATTCGAGGGGTTTAATTGCCGGTTTTTAAGGGTTGTGCGAGATTGCCCCGAAACGGACGGCGCACAAACCCCGATTCGAGGGGCCGCGTCGCCCCACGGGCCACAGTAAAGCCCCACACGCACGAAAATCGCCCGGCAAGCACGCTGCTCGCCGGGCGATCCGTTCCAGGATGGCAGGGGTAGAAGGATTCGAACCCTCATTGACGGCACCAAAAACCGCTGTCCTAACCATTGGACGATACCCCTGTGCGCACGCCATTGTACCAAGAAGCGCCCGCCCGCGGGCCGTCAACGCAGGCTCCGCGCCCGGGCAGGCTCGCAAACCCGACGCCATACCCCACGCCTCCCGCGCCATCTGCGGTTTTTACGCAGGCCGTACAATACACGGCCGCGCTCCCTCTCCTCGGTGGGCGGCTGAGTTATCATTCTGAACGGTATTTTTCAGGGACCGCCACGTATCGCATTTGGAGGCACATCCATGCCCATGACCGCGATCATCCTCGCCGCCGGCGAGGGAACGCGCATGAAGTCCCGTCACCCCAAGGTAATGCACAAGCTTCTCGATCGCCCGCTCGTCTCGTGGGTTACGCGCGCCGCGCGCAACGCCGGGGCCGACCGCATCGTCGTGGTCGTCGGCAACGGGGCCGAGGAGGTCCGCGCGCACCTCGCATCCGAGCCGGATGTCGAGTGCGTCGAGCAGACCGAGCGCCTGGGTACGGGCCATGCCACCCGCGTCGCCATCGAGGCCGCGCATGTCAACGAGGGACCCGTCGTCATCCTCAACGGCGACCTGCCGCTCATCGAGCCCGAGACCATCCGCGCCTTCGCGGACACCGTCTCCGGCGGCGGGCACGCCTGCGCCATCCTCACCTGCACCCCGCCCGACCCCTTCGGCTACGGCCGCGTCGAGCTCGCCGCCGACGGCAGCGTCACGCGCATCATCGAGCAGAAGGACTGCACGCCCGAACAGGACGCGAACCTGCTGGAGTGCAACGCCGGCTGCTACGCCTTCGACGGCGCGCTTCTTGCCGCCCACGTCGGCGAGATCGGCTGCGAGAACGCACAGCACGAGTACTACCTGCCCGACATGGTCGAGATCCTGCGCAACCACGGCCACAGCACGACCATCACGCACTGCGCCGACTACGTCGAGGGCCTCGGGGTGAACTCCCGCGTGCAGCTGGCCGAGCTCTCCGCCCTCGCTCAGGAGAAGATCAACCGCAACCTCATGGCCTCGGGCGTGACCATGCTCGACCCCAAGACCGTGTGGGTCGGCCCGGACGTGACCGTCGGTCGCGACACCGAGCTTCTTCCCATGACCATGCTCTGGGGCGCGACCACCGTCGGCGAGGGTTGCGTCGTGGGCCCGAACACCCGCCTCACCAACACCACCGTGGGCAACAACGTGCTGCTCGAGGAGGTCGTCGGCGTGGATGTGACCATCGACGACGACGCGACCTGCGGCCCGCGCGCCTACCTGCGCGGCGGTGCCCACGTGCTCGAGGGCGCCCACATCGGCACCCACGTCGAGCTTAAGAACACCGTCGTGGGCAAGGGCTCCAAGGTCCCCCACCTCAGCTATATCGGGGACTGCGAGATGGGCGCCGGCGTGAACATCGGCGGCGGCTCCATCACCTGCAACTATGACGGCGTTCACAAGAGCCGCACCACCATCGGCGACGGCGCTTTCATCGGCTCCGACACCATGATGGTGGCGCCGGTGAACATCGGGGCGGGCGCCATCACGGGCGCAAGCTCCTGCATTACCAAGGACGTGCCCGCCGACGCGCTCGCCGTTGAGCGCAGCGAGCAGTTCATGAAGGAAGGCTTTGCCAGCAAGAGGCTCGAGCGACTGAGGAAGGAAGCCTAAATGTACGAGAACCTGTCCAACCCCGCCCCCATCAACTCGGAGATTAAGCTCTACACGGGCAACGGCAACCCGGAGCTCTCCAAGAGGATCGCGGACATCCTGCACCTCGAGCTTCAGGGCCTCACCACCGAGAAGTTCGCCAACGGCGAGACCTACGCGCGCTTCACCGAGTCCGTGCGCGGCGACGACGTCTTCTTTATCCAGACCATGGCCGGCACGAACGTCAACGACCTCATTATGGAGACGCTGATCGTGGCCGACGCCGCCAAGCGTGCTTCTTGCCGCAAGTTCACCGCCGTCATCCCCCACTACGGCTACGCCCGCCAGGACCGCAAGGCCGCCCCGCGCGAGCCGATCACCGCGCGCCTGCTGGCCAACCTGCTTGAGGCCGCCGGCGTCGACCAGGTCATCACCGTCGACCTGCACCAGGGCCAGATCCAGGGCTTCTTCAACATCCCCGTGACCCACCTCACCGGCCTTTACCTGCTCGGCGACTACTTCAAGAAGAACAAGGACTTTGACTGGTCCAACACCGTCGTCGTCTCGCCGGACATGGGCCGCGCCAAGGCCGCCAAGAAGCTCTCCGACTACCTGGGCTGCGAGGTCGCCATCGCCCACAAGAGCCGCCCGAAGCACAACGCGGCCGAGGTCATGGGCATCATCGGCAACATCGAGGGCAAGACCTGCATCGTCAACGACGACATGATCGACACCGCGGGCACCCTCTGCGGCTCCGTCAAGAAGCTCAAGGAGATGGGCGCCGGCGAGATCTACGTCTGCGCGACCCACGGCATCTTTACCGCGCCGGCCATCGAGCGCCTTGAGGAGGCCCCTATCGAGGAGTGCATCGTCACCGACGTCATCCCCTGCGCCGTCGCCAACCAGCCGGGCTCCAAGATCAAGACGATCTCCATCGCCAACGAGCTCGCCGAGGCCATCTACAGCGTCTACACCAACAAGCCCGTCTCTAACATCTTCGGCGGCAACCTCAACCTGTAAACGATACGAGGGGATAGTCCCAATGTATCGTCGCGGGGCCACCTCACCGAGGCGGCCCCGCTTTTGCTGAGAGGAGCTTACGTGGCAAAAGCAGCCACCATCATGATCGTGTGCGGGCTCGGTAACCCCGACGACGACTACGCGCGCACGCGCCACAACGCCGGCTTCGCGACCATCGACCTGCTGGCCGAGCGCCACGGCGTCCGGTACTGGAAGAGCGAGGCGGGCGCGCAGACGGCCACGCTGACCTGGCGCGATTCGGACGGCGAGAAGCGCGAGGTGCTTCTTGCCAAGCCGATGAGCTACATGAACACGTCGGGCGGGCCCCTGTCCAAGCTGGCGCGCGCCCACCGCGTGCAGCCGGAGCAGATTCTCGTGGTGCACGACGAGGTCGACCTTCCGGCCGGGCAGGTCAAGGTCAAGCTTGGCGGCGGCCTGAACGCCCACAACGGCCTGCGTTCTATCGCCGACAAACTGGGCAGCCGCAACTTCGCGCGCGTCCAGTTCGGCATCGGCCGCCCGCCCGGAAAGATGCAGGTAGCCGACTATGTGCTGCGCGAGCTCAAGGGCAACTTCCTTGCCGAGTTCGAGGCCACGGCGAAGGAGGCGGCCGACGTCGTCGAGCGCGTGCTCACCGAGGGCGCCAAGTAGGCGCCACTGCCCGCATCCGAGCCCGAATATACAGAGCTACAAAGAAGCCCTCCCGGCCAGCGTCGGAAGGGCTTCTTGCTAGGCGTTGTGGCGCGGCTTTGAACCGGCTTTGGGCGCGGTCCCGCGCCGGCCGGCCTTGGGCACAGCCCTAGGCCGGCCCCGGGTCGGCTTAGAAGTTCTCGGCCGTGATCTCGAAGTAAGCCTGCGGGTGGTTGCAGACAGGGCAGACCTCGGGGGCCTTGGTGCCCACGACGATGTGGCCACAGTTGCGGCACTCCCACACCTTGACCTCGCTCTTCTCAAAGACGGCGGCCGTCTCGACGTTCTTGAGCAGGGCGCGGTAGCGCTCCTCGTGGTGCTTCTCGATGGCGCCGACCTGGCGGAACTTCTCGGCGAGCTCGGGGAAGCCCTCCTCCTCGGCAGTCTTGGCGAACTCGTCGTACATGTCGGTCCACTCGTAGTTCTCGCCGTCGGCGGCGGCGCCGAGGTTCTGGGCGGTGTCGCCGATGCCCTCGAGCTCGCGCAGCCACATCTTGGCGTGGTACTGCTCGTTGGCGCTCGTCTTGCGGAAGATCTCGGCGATCTGCTCGAAACCCTCCTTCTTTGCCACGGAGGCGAAGTAGGTGTACTTGTTGGTGGCCTGAGACTCGCCGGCAAAGGCGGCCTGCAGGTTCTTCTCGGTCTGCGTTCCCTCGTACTTGCCCATGAATTACCCCTCTCAACTGGAAAAACAACGTCAATGCGCAGCATGCGGCCCCTCGCCGCATACTAGCTCTGTTATACCCCGCCCGGGCCGCCTTTGGACCGTGCGCCGCCGGCAATTCAGCTCCGTCCATCCACGGACTCGTTCCCAGACGGCGCCGGAATTTGATGCGCTAGTGTTCGCTTGCGGGGCAATAATGAGGCCATTGACACGGACAACCCAAGAAAAGGAGCCGTCATGACCGAGCAAAGCAAGGC
The DNA here is from genome assembly GCA_963640745.1 of Paludibacteraceae bacterium. Taxonomy (GTDB): domain Bacteria; phylum Actinomycetota; class Coriobacteriia; order Coriobacteriales; family Atopobiaceae; genus Paratractidigestivibacter. Next base: position 38,467 of record CAVIBB010000004.1, on the reverse strand, counting down.
CGAACGTAACACCCAAGCCCCCGCCCAAGAACTCAACGAAACCGAGCTCGCCGGCGTAGACGGAGGGGCGGTTGTGGATGCCGGCGGCGGCGAGGAGCACGCGCTCCACACCAAGTCCGGCGCGCTCTGCGGTTACTACAACTACATTACGAAGGTCATCACCTACCACCCCTGCCCGCGCTGCAAAAAACCGATGCACTCCGAGTGGTACAACGTCAAGTGGTACTGCGACCCATGCGACTACAGCGAGTTTTTGCCGAGCACGTCCTACTGGAACGGCACCCAGGAGGAACTCACTGCCGCCGCGAGCTAACCGCGGCCTCAGTCACCCCGTCACACGTTAAGCACTGAAGAATCGGCCCGTTCTGTACGTCCCCACACGTACAGAACGGGCCGATTTGCTGTTCAATTTGCCAAGAAGACCCCTGTTCTGCACCTTGCGAGACGTACAGAATCCGTTTGGCGGGGCGAGGGATGCCGTTTGCCGAGCCGGTTTGGAAGCGAACCGTCTTTCTCCGTAGAGTTCTTCCCACGTGCGCCGCTCGTCGGAAGGGGAGAACCATGCCTGTGCTTATAAGCCACGACTCTGCCCTTGAATACTGGCGGGCCGTTCCTCCACAGGTAGATCCGTCGACCGAGGTTGATGCGGCGCTCCCGGTCGCCCGCTATTCCACGACCGCGACCGACCTGGCGGCCTTCGACGCGGCTGACTACGGGATCGCCGGCGTACCGCTGCATGTCTTGGGCGGCAAGGACGTGCGGAGAAGCTCGGCCGCCGACGTCAAAGCACACACCTGCGCCCTTTCGTCCTTACCGGCCACCGCGGTTCGCGCGATCGCGCCTGATGTCTACGCAAGCTCTCCGGAGTTCGTGTTTGCCCAGATGGCGCGCCGACTGGGAGAGGTGGGCTCGGCTCTTCTGGGGTACGAGCTGTGCGGTGACTACGCGCACTTCTCGGCCCCCATCTCGGGCTTCTATGATCGCTCCGCGCTGACGAGCACCACGCGGATCAGCGAGGTCTTGTCTCAGCTGAGGGGGTTCTACGGGTTGTCGTCAGCGCAAGGCGCGCTAAAACTGGTCATAGACGGAGCTCGTTCGCCCATGGAGACGGTCCTCGCCTGCATGCTGTCGTTCCCAGCGCGCCTTGGGGGCTTCTCTTTTGTGGCGCCGCATCTTAACTACGAGGTTTCCCTCGATGAGGCGGCCGCGCGCTTGGCCGGCCTCATCCGATGCCGTATAGACGTCGCCTGGCCCGACCAGCTCGTGGGCCTCGAGTACAACGGGGCGGCATTTCACCAAGATGCCGAGAAGGACCGGCGGCGCGCTGAGGCCCTGCGGCGCATGGGCTGGTCAATCTTTACCGTCGACGGATCGGGAATCACATCGTACCGAGAGCTGGTCAAAGTCATCTCGCTTCTTGAGGGGAAGGTGCCGCACCAGACGGACGGGCGCGCGCCGGCCGCGGCCGCGAAAGTCCTTCTCGACAGGCTGCTCGGCATGACTCGGTTCGGCTGGGGTATGAACTCGCTCCTATTCGGCGTCCCAGTACCCGCTGGCGCCGTCCAAATCCACCTCTAATGATGTTCTGTACGTCTTCGTACGTACAGAACCACTCAATTTCCGGCTGAGGAGTCCTCTGTGAGCCCGTTCTGTACGTCCCCACACGTACAGAACGGGCCATTTTGCCGCCAAGAAGGTCCCAGCAGGCCCGTCATGCACCTCTCATCACGTACAGAACTTGACGAATATCCGCCCGGCAAGAAATAACGCCGGGTCTTGTACGTCTAAAGAAGCACAAGACCCGGCGTCACCGACTATTTAACCCGGAGATACTTAATCAGCGCGCAAATCGCCAGAACAAGGAAAACGAACTTGAGCGCCTCATAGAGCATCGAGGCCGCCGTAACCGCAGCAACATAAAAATCCATGATGACCTTGCCCTTCTTTACGTGGATCCAATGATTTGCAGGCCAGTTGTGTCGTATACGGGAGCAGGTCCGTTGCCGCCAAAAATCACCTCCCCAGCGCTTGCATAACCGATCTTGCCATTCAGGGCAGTCACTTCAATCAAGTCGGGACAATAGTCGAGGATGGACTTGCCGGTCACGCCATCGGGAATTCGCGCATCGGAATAGGCGCCGTACGACCGACCGGCCAGGTTTACGGAGAAACCGACGCCGTTGATGATGCGCGTATGCGTAAGACGCCATCCCCCAAAGAGCAACGAGAGGCAGCAAAGGACAAGCGCAACAGCAAATATGATTCTTCTTGGCGCGGCGGGTACAGGCACCGACGAACTCGTCTGCATAGCATCGCCTTGATAAGCAAGCTCGGCCAGCTCGCTTTTCGTGTGAATGCCCAGCGTTGCATACATTCTCGAGCGACTCGAGTTAACCGTTCCCTCAGCGATGCTGAGCTTCTCGGCAATCTGGCGCGACGTCATGCCGGACAGGATACAAGCAGCAACATCTACTTGAGTGGCGCTCAGCCCAAGAGCCTGAAGCCGCGTGCGTGCCCGCTCATCGACCGAAAAATCCCCGACCGGCTGTGTCGCGCCAAATCGATCGACCAGTTCCCGAGAGTTCTTAACGCCGAGCTTCCGATAGGCGCGAGCACGGTAATTTCCAACAGAAGAGGGAGAGACGCCCATCTTGCAGGAAGCCTCCCCCGCCGTCATGCCCGCGAGAGCGGAGCGCGCGGCCTCGTCTTCCCGAGGAGATAAACAGGCGCGTTCGAATGCCCGGGAGATGTCCGGGCTGGCTTCCGGGCCACAGCGATTCCCATCCATGTCGCCACCTCCTATGCCTAGGCTGAATATAGGACACGGAACGCTGCGGATGTAGAAAAGACCTTATGAACGTGCGCTTTCTACGTGCCCAGCGCACAAAAAACGCCGGGCCGCGTGCGCTTGAGAGCACGCGACCCGGCGTCGTTGGCGCTCGGAGCCAGAGGTAGCGAGAAGCCCTACTCGGCGTCGCCGGCCAGGCTCGCGGTGATGCTGGCAGCGGCCTTCTTGCCGGCGCCCATGGCCAGGATGACGGTCGCGGCACCGGTCACGATGTCGCCGCCGGCCCAGATGCGCGGGTCGGTCGTCTGGCCGGTCTCCTCGTCGGCGACGATGTAGCCCCACTTGTTGAGCTCCATCTCGCCGCCGATCTTCGCGGCGAAGGGGTTGGCGTTGGTGCCGATGGCGGAGATGGCCACGTCGCAGGGAATCTCCTCGATGGCGCCCTCGATGGGCACGGGGCGGCGGCGGCCGGAGTCGTCGGGCTCGCCGAGCTCCATCTTCTGCACGCGCACGGCGCACACGGTGCCGTCCTCGCCGGCCACGAACTCGAGCGGCGAGACGAGCGGCATGACCTCGACGCCCTCGGCCTTGGCGTGGTGCAGCTCGGCGCGACGGGCGGGCATCTCTTCCTCGGTGCGGCGATACGCGATGATGGCGTGCTCAGCGCCCAGGCGCTTGGCGGTACGCACGGCGTCCATAGCCACGTTGCCGCCGCCAAAGACGACGACGTTCTTGCCGTGCTTGGTCGGCGTGTCGTACTCGGGGAAGTTATTCGCCTTCATGAGGTTCACGCGGGTGAGGTACTCGTTGGCAAAGAAGACGTTGGGCAGGTTCTCGCCGGGGACGTTGAGGAACTTGGGCAGGCCGGCGCCGGTGGCCACGTAGATGGCGTCGAAGCCCTCCTCGAAGAGCTCCTCGGCGTTGGTGATGTTGCCCACGACGGAGTTGTACTCGAAGTGGACGCCCATCTCCTCGAGACCGTCGATCTCGCGCTTGACGACGGCCTTGGGCAGGCGGAACTCGGGGATGCCGTAGACGAGCACGCCGCCGCCGGTAAAGAAGGCCTCGAAGACGGTGACCTCAAAGCCGTTGCGGGCGAGCTCGCCGGCGCAGGTGATGCCGGAGGGGCCGGAGCCGACGACGGCGACCTTCTTGCCGTTCTTCGGCTTCATAACCGGGGCGGAGGCCAGCTCAGGCTGGTCGCCGACGAAGCGCTCGAGCTGGCCGATAGCGACCGGCTCGCCCTTCTTGCCGCGGACGCACTTGCCCTCGCACTGGTTCTCCTGCGGGCAGACGCGGCCGCAGATGGCGGGGAGCATGGACTCCTCGCGGATGATGTCGAGCGCGCCGCCGTAGTTCTTGGCGCGAATCTGCTCGATGAACTTGGGGATGTTGATGTTGACCGGGCAGCCCTCGACGCAGAACGGGCGCTTGCAGTCCATGCAGCGCTCGGCCTCGGCCAGCGCCATCTCCTCGGTGAAGCCCTTGTCGACGGGGCGGAAGTCGCAGGCGCGCTCGGCGGCCGGCTCCTCGTTGTCAGCGGTGCGCGGGGACTTCATGTCCGGGACAAAACGACCATTTACCTGTGGCATGCGCAGTTCGCCTCCTCATAGGCCTTAAGAGACTGGCCCTCCTCGGTACGGTATGCAGCCTGACGCGCGCGAAGGTCGTTCCAGTCGACCTTGGTGGCGTCGAAGTCGGGGCCGTCGACGCAGGCGAACTTGGTCTTGCCGTCGACCTCGACGCGGCAGCAGCCGCACATGCCGGTGCCGTCGACCATGATGGGGTTCAGGCTGGCGGTGATGGGGGTGCCGTACTTCTCGGCGGTCATGGCCGAGAACTTCATCATCGGCACGGGGCCGACGCAGAAGACCTGGCTGACGGCCTTGTCCTGGAGCAGGCGCTCGAGCGGCGCGGTGACGACGCCCTGCTCGCCGTAGGAGCCGTCGTCGGTGGTGATGTGGATGTGCTCGTCATCGAGAAGCTCGCGGAACTGGTCCTCGAGCAGCAGCAGGTCCTTGGTGCGCGCGCCCATGATGGCGTGGACCTCGTGGCCCGTCTCGACGAGGTGCTTGGCCACCGGGAAGGCGATGGCCAGGCCGACGCCGCCGCCGATGACGGCGCAGGGGCCCTCGGCCATCTCGGTCGGGACGCCCAGCGGGCCGGTGACGTCCTTGATGGAGTCGCCCGCCTCGTAGGTGGACAGCATCTGGGTGGTCTTGCCGATCACCATAAAGATGAACTCGACCCAGCCCTCCTCGGGGTTCCAGCCCGCCAGGGTGAACGGCACGCGCTCGCCCGTCTCGTTGGCGCGCACCATGAGGAACTGGCCAGCGTGGGCGTGCTTGGCCATCTTGGGCGCCTCGATGCGGAACTTGAACACCTTCTCAGAGAACTGCGTCTTTTCGAGGATCTTGTACATTAACGAAACTCCTCTCCTGCGTGTCTCTTGCCATGCAGGCGTCGCGCGATTCCCCCACGAATCCGAGCGACCCCTCCAAACTGCGTTATTGTACCGCGAGAGGTGCCGGCCGGCCTAACGGAGCCGCCGTTCGCGCCGATAAACGCGCCGCCCGCCGCTTGGGAGTCGGCGGAGCAGGTTCTATGCCACCAGCGTTCGGGGCGGGCTCTCTGATGCAGGCGTTGGGGGCTGGCGTTGGGGGCTGGCGTTGGGGGCTGGCGTTAGGGGCTGGCGTAAGGGGCTGGCGTAAGGGGCTGGCGTAAGGGGCTGGCGTAAGGGGCTGGCGTTAGGGGCTGACCCGTTTGAGCAGTCAGCTAGCCGCGGTAGGGCGGCATGGGCTCCCATTCCGGGTCGTGGAGAATCTTCTTCGAGTCCTTGTAACCGGCCCATAGGCGCGCCCAGCCGCTCTTGAGGTGGCTGCGGTCCACGATGAGGATGCGCAGCAGCTCCTTGGAGAAGTTCGCGAGCGTCCCCACAGCGTAGAGCACCGGGTTGTACTCGCCGTACACCTTGGCATAACGGGCCAGGTAGGCGCGGTTGCGCGTGATGTAGTAGCGCGTCATGTCGCTCGCGGAGTTGAGCTGGCGCACGTTGCCGATCTCTTTGTTTGCCACCTCGCGGCGACGAGAGAGCACGTAATCGGGCACGTAGTACACGTCGGTCACATGGCTCGCCACATAGCCGTAGCAGGCATCGTCGAGGTAGATAAAGAAGCGCGGGTCCGGAAGTCCGGCCTTCTCGACAACGCGGCGAGAGAAGAACCCGCCCTCGAAGCACAGCGCGTTGCAGAGCTTGTATCGCTCGCCCGGCCGCCAGCCGTCGCGCGAGAAGGGGTTGTAGATGGCGAGACCTGGCCAGAAGCGATGCTGCCAGAAGAAGTGCCCGTCGTCGAAGTCGCGGCGAAGGCCCATGACGGCGTCGGTCTCCTCGGACCAGCGCGCGAGCTTGGCCAGCCCGTCCGGCTCGACGGCCACGTCGTCATCCATGACCCAGAACCACTCGGCGCCCAGGTCAAAGGCCCGCTTCACGCCCGCCGAGAAACCTCCGGCACCGCCGGTGTTCTCCTCCATGGGCAGGTAGACCACGCGAGAAGTGCCGCCCTCGGCGTCCGGGTCGTCGTCGGTGGCGCCCCAAAGCGCGTCGAGCTTCTTGCCAAAATCCGCGACGAGGCGGCCCGTGAGCTCGGAGTTCTCGTTGTCGACCACAACGACGCGCCAAAGGGGCACGCTCGAGCCCTCGATGGATTCGAACAGCTGGGAGAGCAGCTCTTGGCGCTTAAAGGTGACGATGACGATGGCGGGGCGATTCATAAAGAGGCGCGTCCAATCGGCTCGGGGACGGTCGCTAGACGCGCTCTGGCCGCGGACTAGCTCCGGTCTATTATAGAGAAGCCCGAACCACCGCGCCGGAGCCCGAGGAGGGCACATGAGCACCAGCACAAAAGCCGTCGTCTCGGTCGTCATCCCCATGTACAACGTGGCCGCCACGCTCGACCAGTGCCTCGAGAGCATCGAGTCGCAGACCCTCCGCGACCTGCAGATTATTTGCATGAACGACGGTTCCACGGACAACACGGCCGAAATCGCGCGCGCCCACGCCGCCCGCGACGCGCGCATCGTCGTCGTGGACAAGGCCAACGAGGGCTACGGCGCCACCATGAACCGCGGCATCGCGGCGGCCGAGGGGACTTGGATCGCCATCGTGGAGCCGGACGACTACCTCGACCCCACGGCGCTCGAGCAGATGGTCGCCTGCGCGGAAGCCGTCGCGGCCGAATCCGGCAAGGAAGTCGACGTCGTGCGCTGCGCGTATTGGCGCCTCTTTGGCGAGGGCGCGTCCCAGACGCGGGCCGCCTGCCCCTACATTCACCGCGTGAAGCCGGCGTCGCAGCCGTTCGCAGTCGGCGACGGCGTTGAGCTGCTGCTCCACCACCCCGCCATCTGGGCAGGCGTTTATCGCCGCAGCTTCCTTGAGCGGCAAGGCATCCGCTTCGTGGAGGCGGCGGGCTCCGGCTGGACCGACAACCCCTTCCTGGTCCAGACGCTTTGCGGCGCGGGGCGCGGCATCGCTTACGTGGACGAAGCGCTGTACTTCTACCGCGAGCACGACCTCAACGACGCCGAGGCCCTGGCAAAGAAGAGCCCGGCGACGCCCCTCACCCGCTGGAACGAGATGATGGACGCCGCCGAGGAGCTTGGCGTCGACGACCCGCGCGTCCTCGACGCGCTCGCGCTGCGCGGCGTCAACTACGCGACGATCACGGTGAGCGCCGCGGGCATGGACGCACCGGGCGTCCGCGACCTTGTGGAGCGGTCGATGGCGAGGCTCGACGC
>CAVIBB010000004.1:28318-30812 GCA_963640745.1 Paludibacteraceae bacterium | reverse complement strand
CGCAAATGCCAAGGCCATGGTCGCGCAGGTAAAGGGTGTCGAGGCACCGGCAGAAAACAAGGCGGCGCGCCTCGGGTACCTGGCCCGCGAGGCGGCATACCGCGTCCGCGTGAACGGCCCGGGTTTTCTGGTGAGCAACGTGAAGAGCCGCCTCAACCGGCTCTAATCAGCGGTCCGCGCATCAAGAACCGCGCGCAATTCGGCGACCCCAGGCCTAAGGTCCGGCCGTAAGTTCCGACGGCTAGAGGAACGCGTCGGGCGTAAGGGTCGCGGGGGCGCCGCGCCGAAGCGCGCTGAGCAGGCGCGCCTGCGCGATCGCAAGGCCCACGTTCTGGGACTTAATCGGCCCCACGAGCGCGCGGGCGGCCGTGTCGCGCGGCTGAGAGACGCTCGCCGCGATCCGCGCACGCTCGCCGCCAATGAGCCGGCCTACCAGCTCGCGCGTGTTGCCGCTCTTGTCGGAGCACGCGGCCTCGACGCACAGCGAGAGCATCTCGAGGTAGCGGCTGTTCAGCATTTCGATGCTCGCCGGGTCGCCAAGAAGCCCCCAGTCATCGAGCAGGCTCTGCACACCCGCATAGCCCTCCTCCAGGCGAGAGAAGAGCTCGCGCGCCGCATCGGATCCGCTCATTTCGGGCAGGTCGCGACTGACGCGATACCCGTTGCCGACGAAGGCCACGCGCTCAACGTTGCGCAGGTAGGCGATGGTAAACGAGTGGTCGTTACCCGCCCTTGCGTCGAACCGGCACTTCTCGGCAGCTGCGCGGTCACGCGAGAAGAGCTTTCCGGAAGCGGGGGCGAGGCGCCCGGAGCCGAAGTGACGCCAGGCATCGGCGCGGAAGTCGTGCTGGGTAAGGTAGTGCGCCTCCTCGCCGTCGCAGTTCATCTCGAGACTGCGGCGACCGCCGACGATCTCGGCAGAGACGCCGCCGACCACGAGATCGGCGTGAAAGTCTTCGGCAGCAGAAACGAGTTTCTGCAGGTAGACCGGCTCGATCCACGCGTCGGCGTCCATAACAAAGAGATAATCGCCCCGAGCATCCGCGAGCCCGAGGTTCAGCGCCTCCTCGCGAGGGCACTCGGGCACGTGCTCGACGCGCACGCGGATATCCCGCTCGGACGCCACGTCGAGGATGCGCGCGGTCTCGTCCACCGAGCCGGCATCGACCACAATGACCTCTACGTCGCGCAGCGTCTGATTCTGAATGCTCTCCATCGCCCGGCGAACCGTTTTCTCGGCGTCGCGGGCACACATGAGTACCGATACGGTCGGCGATGTGGGAGAGAAGTGCGTCAAGTAAATACCTCGTGCTACCTGCCCGGGGTTCGGGCCGCTCTACGTTTCCAGCCCATTATCTAGCCGACTTATGCACTCCCTGTGTGCGCGGGCGGACTCCCTAAATCACCAGATTTCCTTCAGCCCCTCATGTTGAGTGCGAGGCGTCTGGCGCAAGAAATTGGGGGCAGGCTAGAGCTTCCTAGCCTGCCCCCAAGGGACAACGCGATATGACCCGCCCCTCAAGAGGCTATTCGACAGGAACGAGGGTGCCAAGAGAAATGCAAAGGCCCGTCTTGTCGATGACCTGGTTGCCGGTCTCGTAGGTAGCGCCGTCGGCCTGCTGGGCGACCTCGGCCGTCGTGGGCGCGGTGAAGCCGACGATGGCGTCCACCCCGCCGAGCTGCGCGATCTTGTCGCCGAGCGAGACGAGCTCCTTGGCCGTCATGTCCGTGCGGATCTTGAGCACCAGGTCAAGCGAATCTTCGAGGAGCTTGGAGGAGTCGGTTCCCGAAAGGCCCTGGATAGCCGCAAGGACGTTGTCGGTCGTCACGATGACGTGCGAGAACTTCACGTTCGCGCCCGAATTGAGCGGAAGCACGCACGCGGCCGCGCCTTGACTTGAGCAAAGCTCGGAAAGAGAGGTGCTCGTCGAGCCGGAGGTCACCTTGACGTCGGTCGGGATCTCCGCGAGGGTCGCGGTAATGGTCGAGACGTCCTGTGCCTCGTCCTCGGAGTCTTCTTCCGAATCGTCGCTCTCGTCGCTCTGCTCGGCGACGTGCTCTCGGATAACCAAGATGTTCGCGCTTTGGAGCTGCGTGCCCGACTTGACGTTGTCGGCGCTTGCCGTCTTGAGTATCAAAATCTTAGTGAACGTATCCTGCGAGATTGAGTAGCTCTCGTCCGTCACGGTCATCGAGGACTGGCTAGACACCTGCTTGCCGAGGGTGTTGTCGTCGAGGCGCGTCTCTTTGCCCACGCGGTCGGCCACGTTGGTAACGGTGAGAACGACGGCGATGGCCACAACGACGATCACAGCGACGCCGATGATGTTGGTATAGGGCCCGGGGGTGGGCACGTCGGTGCGCTCAAAACGCTCGCGCTTCCTAAAGAGCATGAAAACCGCCTTCCCACGCGCCTGCGCGCGCGAATCTCCTGTTTACAACAGGATACCTAACGCAACGGCCCCGAGTCCCGCGACAACCGCGGCCACGTAAA
>CAVIBB010000004.1:0-28308 GCA_963640745.1 Paludibacteraceae bacterium | reverse complement strand
CAGAGCACGAGAAGGCCGACGCCGCCCGACGAGAGCAGGCCGGCGATCATCGGGCCGGTCGCAAGCGTTCCGTCGAGGAACAGCTCGGTGATGGCCACGCTCGCGCCACAGTTGGGGATAAGGCCGACGAGCGCCGCGAGGAACGTCGCGCGCACCGGGTGATCGGCAAGAACCGCACCGATGGCGTCCTCGCCCACACCCTCGATGATGAGGCCAAATATGAAGGTGATAACAAAGATGAAGACCGTCACCTGAACCGTGTGGACCAGCGCGCAGCGGACGATGCCCCAGATGCCGTGGCCGTGGTGGTGGTCGTGTTCGTTGCCGTGGTCATGGCCGCAGCAGCCGTGGTCCCCGTGGCCGTGATCGGCGTCCTCAAGGTCGTGCTTCTCGCCCTCGCCGGCCTCATGCCCGCAGCAGCCGCAGCACTCCCCGCCGAGTTCCTCGTCGAGGTCCTCCTCGTCGCAGTGACAGTGCTCGCGCTCACAGAGCTCGTGGATGTGGACGTTGCCGTCACCCATGTGGTGAGAGGCGCGCAGAGCAAAGTCCAGGCCGAGGCCGACGACGATGCCCAGGACAACCTTGACCAGCAGAATCGACCCCATGCGAGCGGGATCCTCCTGGTGGGCAACAAAGACGGGGATCATCTCGTCGGACGTGGAGAGGATGACCGCGACGAGCGTACCCGCGGTGACGACGCGGCCGGCGAAGAGCGTCGCCGCCATCGCCGAGAAGCCGCACTGCGGCAACGCGCCAAGCAGGGAGCCGACGACGGGGCCGGAGTGTCCGGCGCGCTCGACGATTGCGCGCACCTTATTGCCGGCGGCGTGCTCAAGCGCCTCCATCGCCAGGTAGGTGATGAGCAGGAACGGAATCAGCTTCAGCGTGTCGATAACGCAATCAGCCAGTACATCAAGAAGCAAATCCACAGGTCAAAGCCTTTCTTGGCAACAATGGAAAGAAACGAGGAACGGCATGCGGCAGAGCCGGAAACGTCTACCAGTCGCAAAGTGCGCCGTCGGGGTAGTCGACGCCAACAAAGGTGAGGCCACACGCCGGGGCGCAGGGCCCGGCGGCCGCTCGGTCGCAGGCCGCGAGAGCGCCCGCCACCCACGCCGCTTCGCGATGCCCGCGGCCGACCTCGACGAGCGTGCCCGCGATGGTCCGCACCATGTTGTGCAAAAACGCATTGCCCTCGATGTCGATGCAGACGAGGGGCTCCCCGGCCTCCTCGACCTCGCGCACGCGCAGGCTGGCCACATAACGGTGCGTGGGTTTATCGACGGCAGATGTAGCCTTACAGAAGCTCTTGAAGTCGTGTTCACCCACCAGACATTGGGCCGCGTCATCCATGGCTGCCACATCGAGAGCGCCTTTGTACCACCAGGCGTGATTCCACGCCATAATTGGCCGAGCGTCGCCGGCGCAGATGCGGTAGCGATAACGGCGGGCCTCAGCATCGAAGCGCGCAGAGAAATCCGCGCCCGCGCGATACAGCCCCAGAATCGAGATGTCGTCCGGGGTGAGCGCGACCAGGCTGCGGAGAAGGCGCACGGCAGGAAGGTCAAGCTCCTCTTCGCTCATCGGCACGCTCACATACTGCGCAATGGCGTGGACCCCCGCGTCGGTTCGGCCCGCGCACGTGAGCTCGCACGGGCGACGCAGGGTCGTCTCGAGGGCACGGCGCAGCTCACCGGCAACGGTACGCTGCGTGGGCTGCTCAGCGAAACCGGCGAACCCAGCCCCGCGATACCCGAGCATGATCACAAGCGTGCCGGCAGCGGGGCGCTCCCCCACCATCGCGACCTCGCGATCATGCGGCGTGCGCACATACGAACTCATGAACACATCCTCTCACGTCAACAAAAAAGGGCCCCGGCAAATGCCAGGGCCCTTGAGCTCTTTTCGCAAAGAGAAACCACTTACTCGGCGGTCTCCTCGGCAGCAGCCTCCTCGACGGGGGCCTCAACCTCGGCCTTAGGGGCCTCGGCGACGGCGGCAACCTTAGACACGGTGGTCTTGGCGGCCTTGGCCTTCGGGGTGACGGGCTCGGTGACGAGCTCCATCAGCACCATCTCGGCAGCATCGCCCTTGCGGGGGCCGAGCTTCATGATGCGGGTGTAGCCACCGTTGCGGTCAGCCCACATGCCCTGGGCGGCCTTCTCGAAGACCTCGCGCACAACCTCTTTGTCGTTGAGGTAGGCGATGGCCAGACGACGGGAGTGGATGTCGCCCTTCTTGGCCCAGGTGATGATCTTGTCGACGTCGCCGCGGATGGCCTTGGCGCGGACATCGATCGTCTTGATACGGTCGTTCATGAACAGGGCGCGAACGAGGCTGCGCTTCATAGCCTTGGTGTGCGCAGCGTCGGTGCCGAGCTTCATGCCCTTCTTCTTGTTGTGACGCATTTTCTGCTTCTCCTAAGCGTTCGGGCGCGCGTTAAGCCTTGAGCGAGAGGCCCATGGTCTCGAGCTTGTCCTTGACTTCCTCGATGGACTTAACGCCAAAGTTTCTGATGTTGAGAAGGTCGTTCTCGGAGAACTCCACGAGCTGACGCACGGAGTGGATGCCGGCGCGCTTGAGGCAGTTGTAGGAGCGGACGGAGAGGTCCAGGTCCTCGATCTGCTTGTCGAGCTCGACGTTATCCTCAACAGTGCTGGTGGTGAAGATCGAGGTGTCCTCAACGGGCTCGTCCTCATCAGCCAGGTTCATGAACGCGGTCATGTGCTGGTTGATGATGTTGGAAGCCTCGACGACGGCGTCGCGGGGCGTCATGGAGCCGTTGGTCTCGATCTCGAGCACGAGGCTGTCGTAGTCGGTACGACGGCCAACGCGGTAGTTCTCGACGACCTTGGCGCAGCGACGGACGGGAGAGTAGAGGGAGTCGACGTGAATGACGCCGATCGGATCGCTCTCGCGCTCGTTGTCCTCGTTGGACACGTAACCGCGGCCGACGCCGATGCGCATCCTCATGGTGAGGTGAGCGCCCTCAGCGAGGGTGCAGATGACGTGCTCGGGGTTGACGATCTCGAACTCAGCGGGGATATCGAAGTCGCCGGCCGTGACGGTCATGGGGCCGTCGACCGAGATGGAGGCCTCCGCCTCGTTGCCAGTGCCCATGGAGCGGAACACCAGGCCCTTGACGTTGAGGACGATGTCGGTGACGTCCTCGTAGACGCCGTCGACAGTCGTGAACTCGTGCTGCACGCCGTCGATGGAGATGGCCTCAACGGCCGCGCCCTCGAGAGACGAGAGAAGCACGCGGCGCAGGGAGTTGCCCAGGGTATCGCCGTAGCCACGCTCGAGCGGGGCAACGGAGATACGGGCGAGCCTGTCGCTGATCTCCTCTACCGACACCTGCGGTCGGATGAATTCGGACATTGCTACCTCCAAACAGGGTCGGGCTTACTTGGAGTAGAGCTCGACGATGAGCTGCGCGTCGAGATCGAGATCGATCTGGTCGCGGGTGGGGACCTGAAGAACGGTGCCCTTGAGCTTCTCGATGTCGACCTCAAGCCAAGCGGGGACGGCCATGTGCTCGGAGGAGATCAGGGCCTCCTTGATGGGGAGAAGGTCCTTGTACTTGGGGGCAACGGCGATGACGTCGCCAGCCTTGACCTGCGCGGAGGGGATGTCGCAGCGGTGGCCGTTCACGGTGATGTGGCCGTGACGGACGGTCTGACGGGCCTCCTTGCGGGTGCGGGCGAAGCCAAGACGGAAGACAACGTTGTCGAGACGGCACTCGAGGATGCTCATCAGGTTGTCGCCGGTGATGCCCTCGCGCTTAAGGGCGGCGTTGTAGTAGCCGTGGAACTGCTTCTCGAGCACGCCGTAGATGAACTTGGCCTTCTGCTTCTCGCGAAGCTGGATGCCGTACTCGCTCTCCTTGCGGCGACGCTTGGGCTCGCGGTGGGAAGTCTTGTTAATTCCCATCACGACGGGATCGATGCCGAGCTGACGGCACCTCTTAAGGACGGGAGTCCTATCAACAGCCATTATTAAATCCTCCTAGAGCTACACGCGACGACGCTTGCTCAGACGGCAACCGTTGTGCGCGATGGGGGTCTTGTCCTGGATGCCCGAAACCTCGAGGCCGGCGGCCTGGAGGGAACGGATGGCGGTCTCGCGGCCGGAGCCGGGGCCCTTCACGAAGACGGCGACCTTGTGCAGGCCGTGCTCCATGGCCGCCTTGGCAGCGGCCTCGGCGGCCAGCTGAGCGGCGAACGGCGTGGACTTACGGGAGCCCTTGAAGCCGACGGTACCACCGGACTGCCAGGAGATGACGTTGCCCTGGGGATCGGTGATGGAGACGATCGTGTTGTTGAACGTGCTCTTGATGTGGGCCTGACCCACAGCGATGTTCTTACGCTCGGAACGGCGGACGCGCGTGTTGCGAGCGTTCTTCTTCTGCGCCATGTTCTATCCCCTACTTCTTCTTCTTGCCGCCGACCTGACGCTTCTTGCCCTTGCGGGTGCGAGCGTTGGTCTTGGTACGCTGGCCGCGAACGGGGAGGCCCTTGCGGTGACGGAGGCCACGGTAGCAGCCGATCTCCATCAGGCGGGCGATGTTCTGGCGGGTCTCACGACGAAGGTCGCCCTCGGTCGTGTAGTTAGCATCGATGAAGTCGCGGATCTTGGTGACCTCATCCTCGGTCAGATCCTTGACGCGGGTATCGGGGTTAACGCCGGTCTCGGCGCAGATCTTGGTGGCACGGGTGTTGCCGATGCCGTAGATGTAGGTGAGTCCGATCTCGACGCGCTTCTCGCGCGGGAGGTCGACGCCGTTAATACGGGCCAACTTGGTGCTCCTTCCTTAGCCCTGACGCTGCTTGTGGCGCGGGTTCTCGCAAATGACGTAAACCTTGCCGTGGCGACGAATGATCTTGCACTTGTCGCACATCTTCTTGACCGAAGGACGTACCTTCATGAGTCATTCCTCTCGGTAGTGCTGATACGAACTTATATACTCGCCCAGCCGCTGGCGTGATTTCCAAGGCTGAATGCGACGCAGCTCCTACTTGTAGCGGTAGGTGATGCGGCCGCGGGTCAGGTCGTAGGGAGAAATCTCCACGACGACCTTGTCGCCCGGGAGGATGCGGATGTAGTTCATCCGGATCTTGCCCGAGATGGTGCAGAGAATGGTCTTACCGTTCTCAAGCTCCACGTTGAACATAGCGTTGGGCAGCGGCTCAACGACCTTGCCCTCGAGTTCGATTGCGTCCTGCTTGCTCAAAGTAATCCCTCTCTACGCCGTGACAGCGACTAACAAATATATCGAAAATTCACGGACGCGTCCACGAGGTCGGTTTTGCTCCACAACCTCACCACGGGTGCAGGGAAAACACGGCTTCGCGGACACGAGCCTCTTGTATTTGGCGCCTACTTCGTGCCGCCGTACATCTCGCACCACGGACCCTCTTCGTCGGAGGTGAGAATCACGGGGCCGTCGGCAGTGATGGCAACTGTGTTCTCGTAGTGCGCGGCGGGAAGGCGGTCGGCCGTGACGACGGTCCAGCCGTTGCCGAGGGTGTCGCACTCGTAGGTACCCATGGTGATCATCGGCTCGATGGCGATGACCATGCCGGCCTGAAGTTTGACGCCGCGGCCCTTCTTGCCGTAGTTGCGGACCTCGGGGTCCTCGTGCATCACGCGACCGACGCCGTGGCCAACGAAATCGCGGACGACGCCGAAGCCGTTGTCCTCGGCGAGCTTCTGGACCGCGAAGCCGATGTCCCCAAGACGGTTACCGACGACCGCCTGCTCGATGCCGGCTTTAAGGCAGTCGCGGGTGACCTCGCAGAGGGCCCGTGTCGCCTCGTCAGGCTCGCCGACAAAGAAGGTCCAGGCGTTGTCCCCTACCCAGCCATCGAACGTAGCGCCGGTGTCGATGGAGATGATGTCGCCTTCGTTCAGAATCGCGGAGGGCGACGGTATACCGTGGACGACCTGCTCGCCGATGGAGGCGCAGATGCTCGCGGGGAAGCCGCCGTAGCCCTTGAACGTCGGCGTGGCGCCATGAAGACGGATGAAGCTCTCGACCGCGCGATCGATGTCGTAGGTCGAGGCGCCGGGAACGGCCATGGTTCCGGCGAGACGAAGGGCCGCCTTGGACAGTGCCCCGGCGGCCCTCATCTGCTCTATCTGCTGAGGAGATTTGAGCTTGATCATAGGTTCAGGAGATCCTTCACATCGACATAGACGTCGTCGACGGGACGGTTGCCGTCGACCTCCTTGAGGATCGAGTGGCCCTTGTAGTACTCGACCAGCGGAGCCGTCTGGGTGTGGTACGTGTCCAGACGGTGCTGAATCGTCTCGGGCTTATCGTCGTCGCGCTGGTACATCTCGCCCTCGCAGCGCGGGCAGGTCTTGGTACCGGCAGGCGCGGTGTAACCGCAGCACTTGCAGGTGCGACGAGAAGAGAGACGGGCGACGACGGCCTCGTCGGGAACGCTGACAAGCAGCGCCGCGTCGAGGTCGCGGCCCATGTCTGCGAGCTCGGAGTCGAGCGCGACGGCCTGGGCGGTGTTGCGGGGGAAGCCGTCAAGGATGAAGCCCTTCTTGGCGTCATCCGAGTCGAGGCGCTCCTTGACCAGATCGATGACGAGCTGGTCGGGAACGAGCTGACCGGACTCCATGTAGGACTTGGCCTTGACGCCAAGCTCAGAACCGGCCTTGACGGCGGCGCGAAGAAGATCGCCGGTAGAGATGTGGGCGAAGCCGTAGTCCTCCACGAGCTTCTGACCCTGGGTACCCTTGCCGGCGCCCGGGGCGCCAAGAAGAACGATGTTCATCAGTGATGCCCTTTCTTCGAAGAATTGGCCGTTAACTTACCCGCATGACCGGTTCTTACTTGAAGAACCCGTCGTAGTTGTGCATCTTGAGCTGGCTCTCGAGAGAGGACAGCGTGTCCATCGCGACGCCGACCATGATGAGGACCGAGGTGCCGCCAAACGCCTGGATCAGCGAGTTGTTCGTGAACCAGAAGATGATGGAAGGCACGACGGCGAGAACAGCCATGAACAGGGCGCCCGGAAGGGTGACGTGGTCGATGGTGTTCTTGATGTAGGCGGCGGTGGCGGCGCCGGGGCGCACGCCGGGGATGAAGCCGCCCTGCTTGCGAAGCTGGTCAGCCGTCTCCTCGGGGTTGAAGACCATCGAGGAGTAGAAGTACGCGAAGGCCACGATGAGGACCACGGAGAGAATCCAGTTGATCCAGCCGGACGAAAGCGCGTTGGCGAACGTCTGAACCCAGCCGACGTTGGGGAAGAACACCGCGATCTGAGCCGGGAGATACAGGATCGCCGAGGCGAAGATGATCGGCACGACGCCGGCAGTGTTGACCTTGATCGGCAGGTAGGTAGCCTGGCCACCCATCATGCGACGACCCACGACGCGCTTGGCGTACTGGATCGGGATGCGGCGCTGGCCGCGCTCCACGTAAACGATGATGGGGATGATGGCGATGATGACCACCATGGTGACCACGGTGAGGACCACGTTGCCGGAGCCGGTCACCGAGGAGATCAGCGAGGTCGGCAGGCCGCTCATGATGTTCGCGAAGATGATGAGCGACATGCCGTTGCCGATGCCGCGCTGGGTGATGACCTCGCCCAGCCACATGATGATCATGGCGCCGACCAGCATCGTGAAGACCACGATGAAGCTCTCGAGGGCCTCGGGGATGCCCATGTCCGCGAAGCTGACGCCGTAGCTCTTGAAGAGGAACAGGTAGCCCACGGAGGAGATGAGGGCGAGACCGATCGTGAGATAACGCGTGTACTGCGTGATCTTGCGCTGACCGGTCTCGCCGTCCTTGGCAAGCTCGCCGAGGGACGGAATCACGGCCTGCATCAGCTGCAGAATAATCTGAGCGGTGATGTAGGGCATGATGCCGAGGCTGAAGACGGACATGCGGGAAAGCGCGCCACCTGAGAACAGGTTAAGCACGGCCATAGCCCCGCCCACGGACGAGCCGGAAGCAGAATAAGTGCTCAGCATGTCCTGGAACGGAACTCCCGGAACGGGAAGATAAGCGCCGAACCTGTACAGCAGGAGGATTCCCGCGGTAAGAAGGAGCTTGTTCCTCAGTTCCGGAACGCGAAATGCGTTGGCGATTCCCTTTAGCACGCCTGCTCGACCTTTCCACCGGCCGCCTCAATCTTGGCCTTTGCAGAGGCGGAGACCTTGTCGACCTTGACGGTGAGCTTCTTGGTGAGCTCGCCGTCGCCGAGGACCTTCACGAGCACGTACTCGTGCTTGATGATGCCCTTCTCGCAGAGGGAAGCGCCGTCGACGGTCTCGCCGTCAGCGTAGTGCTCCTCGAGACGAGCGAGGTTGACCGGCGCGTACTCGACGCGGTTGGGGTTACGGAAGCCGGGGAGCTTCGGAAGGCGCATGGCCAGGACCATCTGGCCACCCTCGAAGCCGGGGCCCTTGCCGCCGCCGGAGCGGGAAAGCTGGCCCTTGGTGCCGCGGCCAGCGGTGGTGCCGTGACCGGAGGCGTTGCCGCGGCCAAGGCGCTTGCGGTTCTTGCGGGAGCCCGCCGCGGGGCGCAGATCGTTGAGCTGCATTGGTTGACTCCTAGTTCTCTTCCACGTTAACGAGGTGCTTGATCTTGAAGATCATGCCACGGATGCCGGGGTTGTCCGGCTGCTCGACGGAATCGCCGATCTTGCGAAGGCCGAGGGCCTTGGCGGTGGCGGTCTGGTCCTTCTTCACGCCGCACTGAGCGGAGCGAACAAGGGTGATCTTGAGGGACTGAGCCATCTTTAGTTCTCCTTACCGACGAACATCTCGCCCACGGTGAGGCCGCGGCGCTCGGCGACCTGCTCGGGGGTGGAGAGCTCCTTGAGGCCCTCGGCGGCGGCCTTAATCATGTTAAGGGCGTTGTTGGTGCCGAGAGACTTGGAGAGGACGTTGGTGATGCCGGCAAGCTCGAAGAGCGGACGGACGGGGCCGCCGGCGATGACGCCGGTACCCTCGATAGCCGGCTTGATGAGGACGCGACCAGCGCCGTAGTGGCCCTCGACGGCGTGCGGCACGGAGCCGGCCTCGGTGACCTCGACGTGGAACATGTTCTTCTTGGCGTCCTCGACGGCCTTGGAAATAGCCAGGGGCACCTCAGCGGACTTGCCGAGGCCGAGGCCCACATTGCCCTTGCCGTCGCCGACGACCACGAGGGCGAGCAGCGACATACGACGGCCGCCCTTGACGGTCTTGGAAACGCGGTGGATGAAGACGACGCGCTCCTGAAGATCCGTATCCTGCTGGCGCTTACGATCTCGTGCCATTGAATCCTCCTAGAACTTCAGGCCCGCGTTGCGGGCACCGTCTGCCAGAGCCTTGACTCGGCCGTGATAGATACGACCACCGCGGTCGAAGGTGACCGTGGTGACGCCCTTCTCCAGGGCGCGCTTGCCGACGAGCTCGCCGACGAACTCAGCGGCCTCCTTGTTGGAGCCGACCTTGCCGGTGGCACGGAACTCGGCATCGAGGGTCGAGGCAGCGCAGATGGTGGAGCCGGTGACGTCGTCGATGACCTGGGCATAGATGTGGGCGTTGGTGCGGTGCACGGCGAGACGCGGACGCTCGGCGGTGCCGGAGACCTTGCCGCGGACGCGACGCTTGCGGCGCGCGAGGCCGGCCTGCTTGGCCTTGAACTTGTTCATTGCTTCTCCTTAAGAGACGTGCCCATACCTGACGGGGTATGGGACTTATAAGTTAAGCGCTACTACTTGGCGGCCTTGCCGAGCTTGCGACGGATGTGCTCGCCCTCGTAGTGGATACCCTTGCCCTTGTACGGCTCGGGCGGACGCTTCATGCGGATCTCGGCGGCAACCTGGCCGACCTGCTCCTTGGAAATGCCCTTGACGGTGATGTGGGTGTTGTCGGGCACGACGAACTCGATGTTCTCGGGGGCCGGGTAAACGACCGGGTGAGAATAACCGAGGGAGAGGTCGAGGTCCTTGCCCTTGAGCGCGGCACGGTAGCCGACGCCGGTGAGCTCGAGCTTCTTCTCGAAGCCCTCGGAGACGCCCACGACCATGTTGTTAATGAGGGTGCGCACGAGGCCCTGCTGAGCGTTGGACTCGGTGGACTCGTCGTTACGGACGACGAGAAGCTCGGAGCCCTCCTCCTTGATGGTGAGGAGCTCGGAGAAGGTGCGGGTCAGCTCGCCCTTGGGGCCCTTGACGGTGACAGTGGTGTTGTCGATAGCCACGGTGACGCCGGCGGGAATCACGACAGGCTTCTTACCAATACGAGACACTTGAGTCTCCTTTCATTCCTGCCGAAATTTACCAGATGTAGGCGATGACCTCGCCGCCGATGCCGGCCTTGCGGGCATCGCGGTCGCACATCATGCCGCGGGAAGTGGAGATAACGGCGGTGCCGAGGCCACCGAGGACGCGCGGAAGCTTGTCAGCGGTGGAGTAGATGCGAAGGCCGGGCTTGGAAACGCGCTTGATGCCCTTGATGACCTTGGCGCGGCGGGCGCCGTACTTGAGGGTGATGTGAAGGGTCTTCTGGGGCTTGGTGTCCTCGACCTCATAGCCCTCGATGTAGCCCTCCTCCTTGATGACGCGCGCGATCTCGACCAGAACCTTGGTCGACGGCATGGAGACCTCAGCCTTGTTGGCGGAGTTCGCGTTGCGAATGCGCGTCAGCATGTCAGAAACGGGATCGGTAATCTTCATGGATCCTTTTCTCCTTTGTTAATGATGAACCTGTGCGCTCGGTTCGCTCCCACCCTTAGCGGGCGCGCCTGAACGCCAGAGCCCTTTGCGTCCTACCAGCTCGCCTTGCGGACGCCAGGAAGCTCGCCCTTGCTCGCAAGCTCGCGGAAGCACACACGGCAGAGGCCGAACTTGCGATACACGGAGTGGGGACGCCCACAGCGCTGGCAACGGTTCTGCTTGCGGGTCGAGTACTTCGGCTCGCGCGACGCCTTGACGATCATCGATGTCTTAGCCACAAATCCTCCTTCAGAGAATCCTTGGGGCAGCGCTTATGCGCCCCCCATTTGCAAAATATTGACTTACGCCTTCTTGAACGGGAAGTTGAAGGCGGAAAGAAGCGCCTTGCCCTCCTCGTTCGTCTGGGCGGTGGTCACGATGGTGATGTCCATGCCACGGGTGTGATCGATCTTGTCGAAGTCGATCTCCGGGAAGATGAGCTGCTCGGTGACGCCCATCGAGAAGTTGCCGCGGCCGTCGAAGGACTTATCGGAGATGCCGCGGAAGTCGCGGATGCGGGGGATAGCGATGCAGATCAGGCGATCCAGGAACTCCCACATACGGTCGCCGCGCAGGGTGACCTTGGCGCCGATCGGCATGCCCTCACGAAGACGGAAGGTAGCGATGGACTTGCGGGCGCGGGTGATCAGCGGCTGCTGGCCGGTGATCGCGCGAAGGTCGGCGACAGCGCCGTCGATGGCCTTGGAGTCGGTAGCGGCCTCGCCGACGCCCATGTTCACGACGATCTTCTCGATCTTCGGGATCTGCATGACGTTGCCGTAGCCGAACTGCTTCTGAAGCTCGTCGCGGACGGTGTCCAGGTACTGCTGCTTAAGACGCGGGACGTACTTCTCGTCTGCCATGTTCACTCCTTAAAACCTGGGGTTTTAAGCCCGGGGCGTCTGTGCCTCGGACCTCCCTTGAGCCTGGCGTGCTCGCGGGAGCCTTATATGTACGTGCATCCGAGACAGAACACTCCCGTCTACAGACGCGATTTTCTATACTACGCCATTCTCCACAGAATCGTTACCGCGAATCCTGCGTCATCCTTCCTGCACAAATGAGAACCGCAGCGATCCTCCACCTGCGGCCCGATGCGATGGAAATTCTCTTCGGGGGCTGCGCTCGCTTCGCTCGCTTGGGTGCCCCCTACGAGAAATTCCATCGCATCGGGCTGGGGAAAGACCGCCACGAAATAGAGGGAGCCCCCGAGCTTCTCGAAAAGAGAAACTCGGGGGCTCCCGGGCACTCATGTGCGAGTTCTTAGAACTCAGCGCCGCACTTCTTGCAGATGCGGATGGCGGTCTTCTTGCCGTTGAGCTCGCCCTGCTTGTGGCCCACGCGGGTCGGCTTGGAGCAGGAGGGGCAGACCAGCATCACGTTGGAGACGTGGATCTTGGCCTCCTTCTCGACGAAGCCGCCCTGGGGGTTGGTGGCGGTGGGGCGCTGGGCCTTCTTGGCCACGGCGACGCCCTCGACGACAACCTTGTCCTCGGAGGGGTAGGCGCGCAGAACCTTGGCCTGCTTGCCCTTGTCCTTGCCGGAGATGACCTCGACGAGGTCGTCCTTCTTAACAGACATCTTAGGCACGGTTATACCTCCTTAGAGCGTCTCAGGCGCGAGCGAGACGATCTTCATGTACTTGTGATCGCGCAGCTCGCGGGCGACGGGCCCGAAGATACGGGTACCCTTGGGCTCGCCCTCCTTGTTGACCAGGACGCAGGCGTTCTGGTCGAACTTGATGTAGCTGCCATCCTTGCGGCGGTTCTCCTTCTTGGTGCGCACGATGACGCAGCGAACGATGTCGCCCTTCTTCACCGAGCCACCGGGGGTGGCCTCCTGAACAGCGCCGATGACGACGTCGGCAAGGCCGGCGTAACGACGCTTGGAGCCACCAAGGACCTTGATGCACTTGACTCGCTTGGCGCCGGAGTTGTCGGCGACGGCGAGCATGGTCTCCATCTGAATCATGTTGGTGTTCCTCCGAACGATGTCCTCCCAGAGGTGCGCCCACACGAGCGGCGCACATGGGAAGACGAGGGTTTGCAAAAAAGACTACTTGGCGCGCTCGACGATCTCGAGGAGACGCCAACGCTTGGTCTTGGACAGCGGGCGGGTCTCCATGACGGTGACCTTATCGCCGACGTTGCACTCGTTGTTCTCGTCGTGAGCGTGCAGCTTCTTGGAGATGGTCATCATCTTGCCGTACTTAGGGTGGTGCTTACGGTAGTCGATCTTCACCGTCACGGACTTGTTGCCGGAGATGGAGACGACGACACCGGTGCGAACCTTGCGCGCGTTCCTGTTTTCGGTCTCAGCCATGTCTTACCTCTCCTGCGATCTACTGCTGAGCAGCGGTCTTCTCCGCTGCCTTCTGACGGGCCGTCTGCTCGGTGAGGCAGCGGGCGATGTCCTTCTTCACGTTCTTGACGCGAGCGGTGTTGTCGAGCTGGCTCGTGGCCATCTGGAAACGAAGGTTGAAGAGCTCAGCGCGGCCCTCCTCGACCTTCTTAACGAGCTCTTCGTCGCTGAGCTCCTTGATGTCCTTGTACTTCATTAGGCTTCCTCCCCGTCCTGCTGAGCGGCGCGGTGGACAATCTTGGTCTTGATGGGCAGCTTGTGCTGGGCGAGACGAAGAGCCTCACGAGCGATGTCGTCGTTGACGCCGTCGATCTCGAACATGATGCGGTCCGGCTTGACGACGGCCACCCACTCCTCCGGGTTGCCCTTACCCTTACCCATACGGGTGTCCTGGGGCTTCTTGGTGATGGGCTTGTCCGGGAAGATGGTGATCCAGACGCGGCCGCCACGCTTCATGCAACGGGTCATGGCGATACGAGCAGCCTCGATCTGACGGTTGGTGATCCAGTGGGCCTCGAGCGCCTGGATACCCCAGGTACCGAAGTGCAGCTCGGTGTTGCCCTTGGCGTGGCCCTTCATGGAGCCGCGCTGAACCTTACGGTGAAGAACGCGCTTAGGAGCGAGCATTAACGGTTCCTCCTATCGTTACGACCACGGCGGGGACGCGAAGAGCCCTCGAGGGCCGGACGCGGGGTCGGCTGGCCGGGGAGCTTCTCGCCGAGGTAAATCCAGGTCTTGATGCCGCAGGCACCCATGGTGGTGCGGGCGGTGGCGGTGCCGTAGTCGATGACGGCACGCAGGGTGTGCAGAGGCACGCGACCCTCGCGGTACCACTCGCGACGGCCCATCTCGGCGCCGTTCAGACGACCGGAGCACTGGATACGGATACCCTTGGCGCCGGCCTTGCGGGCGGACTGGACGGCCTTGCGCATGGCGCGACGGAAAGCAACGCGCTGCTCGAGCTGCTCAGCGATGGACTGGGCGACGAGGTTGGCGTCGAGCTCGGGGCGCTTGACCTCGATGACGTCGACGTTGACCTGGCCCTTGGAGACCTTGGCGACCTTCTCGAGCTCGGAGCGGAGAGCGTCGATGTCGGCGCCCTTCTTGCCGATGACGATGCCCGGGCGAGCGGTGTAGATGGTGACCTTCACCTTGTCGCCGGCACGCTCGATGTCCACGCGGGACAGGGCGGCGTTAGCAAGACGCTTGTTCAGGAACTCGCGGATGGCGAGGTCGTTGCCGAGGTTCTCGGCGTAGTTCTTCTCGGCGTACCAACGGGAACGCCACTCCTCGGTGATGCCGAGACGGAAGCCAGTAGGCTGAACCTTGTGACCCATGCTTTCCCTACGCCTCCTTTCGGGGAGCGACGACGACGGTGATGTGGCTCATGCGCTTGTTGATGCGGGAAGCGGAGCCCTTGGCGCGAGGACGGATGCGCTTAAGCGTGGGGCCCTCGTCGACGTAAGCGAGCTTGACGTAGAGATCGTCGGCGCGCAGACCGTTGTTGTTCACCGCGTTGGCGATGGCGGAGCGCAGGACCTTCTCGACCGGCTCGGAAGCGGCGCGGGTGCTGAACTGCAGGACCTCGAGCGCCTTGGCGACGGGGAGGTTGCGGATCATGTCGATGACCATGCGGGACTTACGGGGAGCGACGCGCACGTACTTGGCGGTAGCGCGGACCTCCACGGTATCGGTGGTGTTGTTAGCCATTTACTTACTACTCCCCTACTTAACCTTGTGACCGCGGAAGGTGCGGGTCGGGGCGAACTCGCCGAGCTTGTGACCGACCATGGACTCGGTGACGTACACGGGAACGTGCTTGCGACCGTCGTGGACGGCGATGGTGTGACCAACCATCTCGGGGTAAATCGTGGAAGCGCGGGACCAGGTCTTCATGACGTCCTTGGTGCCGGCCTCGTTCTGACGGATGACACGCTCGAGGAGGCGAGTCTCCACGAACGGGCCCTTCTTGAGACTTCTGCTCATGTGTTCTATCTCCTAAACGTGTGACTACTTGGTCTTGCGACGACGGATGATCAGACGGTTGCTGGCCTTCTTCGGGTTGCGCGTCTTGTAGCCCTTCGTCGGCTTGCCCCAAGGAGTAACGGAGGGACGACCGGAGGTGTGGTTCTTGCCCTCGCCGCCGCCGTGCGGGTGGTCGACCGGGTTCATGACGGTACCACGGACGGTCGGACGGACGCCCTTCCAACGGTTGCGGCCGGCCTTGCCGATCACGATGTTGGAGTGCTCAGCGTTGCCGACGACGCCGATGGTGGCGCGGCAGGTGAGCAGGACGCGACGAAGCTCGGAGGAGGGCATGCGGAGGACGGCGTAGCCGTTGTCCTTGCCCATGAGCTGGACGGAGGTGCCGGCGGAACGGGCCATAGCGGCGCCCTTGCCAGGCTGGAACTCGACGTTGTGGATCAGCGTACCGACGGGGATCTCGGACAGCGGCATGCAGTTGCCGGGCTTGATGTCGATATCCTTGGTGCCGGAGATGACCATGTCGCCGACGTGAAGGCCCTCGGGAGCGATGATGTAGGCCTTGGCGCCGTCAACGTAGTGGAGAAGCGCGATGCGGGAGGTGCGGTTCGGGTCGTACTCGATGGTCGCGACCTTGGCCGGGACGTCGTCCTTGCGGCGCTTGAAGTCGATGCGACGATACTGACGCTTGTTGCCGCCACCCTGGTGACGAACGGTGATGCGGCCGTTGTTGTTGCGGCCACCCTTGTGGGGCAGGGGCTCGAGAAGGCTCTTCTCGGGCTTGTCCGTCGTGATCTCCGAGAAGTCGGAGACCGTCTGGAAACGCCTGCCGGCGCTCGTCGGCTTAAGGTGCTTAACTGCCATTTGGTTCTTTCCCTTCTTTTCCGTTGGCCGCCCCGCTCAGGGATTGGCGAGACGACACCGGATTACCACGGTACCGCGCGTATCCATCATGCGCGGCATAGAAGCCCGGCCTCCCTTCCTGGGAGGCGCGGGCGAAAAACCGAACTTACTCGGCAGCCTGGGTGGCGAAGATCTCGATCGAGTCGCCCTCGGCGACGGTCACGATGGCCTTCTTCCAGGAGCGGGTCATACCGGACTGGTAGCGGACGCGCTTCATCTTGCCGCGGACGTTCATGGTGTTGACCTTGACCACGTGCACGTTGAAGATCTTCTCGACGGCGTCGGCGATCTCCTCCTTGCAGGCGGACTTGGCGACCTCGAACGTGTACTTGCCCTGCTCCATGAGGTCGTAAGAACGCTCGGAGACGATCGGGCGAACGATGACGTCGTAGACGGAGTTCATTATGCGAGCACCTCCCCGAACTTCTTGGCAACATCGGAAGCAAGGACGAGGGCCTTGTTGTCGATGAGCAGACGGCTGGTGGCCTCAACGTCGGCGATGATGGTGACGTTGGCGAGGTTGCGGAACGACAGATAGGCGTTGATGGCCTCGTCGTTGACGACGACGGTCACGCGCTTGTCGTCGGTGATGCCGAGGGCGTGGAGAGCCGCCTTGGCCTTCTTGGTGGAGGGAGCGTCGAAGTCGAAGTTGTCGACAACGTAGAGCTCACCGTCGGCCAGCTTGCCGGAGAGCACGGAACGCATGGCAAGCTTGACCATCTTGTTGTTGATCTTCTTGTCGTGCGTGCGCGGGGTGGGGCCGAAGACGACGCCGCCGCCGACCCACTGCGGAGCGCGGGTCGAGCCCTGGCGGGCACGGCCGGTGCCCTTCTGGCGGTAAGGCTTGCGGCCGCCGCCGGAGACCTCGTGGCGGTTCTTGACCTTGTGGGTGCCCTGACGCATGCAGGAGTCCTGGCAGACGACCACCTGGTGGATAACGGGGATGTTCGGCTCGATGCCGTACACGGCGTCGGAGAGCTCGGTCTGCTCGACCTCAGCCCCCTCGACGTTCTTCACGGAAATCTTGGACATTGTGTCCTCCTAATAGACCTAAAGGTTTGCTTTCTCGGGGCCCTTAGGCCATGCGGACCTGGACGAGGCCGTTCTTGCCGCCGGGGACAGCGCCCTTGACGAGCATGAGGTTCTGCTCGGCGTCGACGCGGACGAGCTTGAGGTTGCGCACGGTGACGCGCTCGTTGCCCATGTGGCCGTACATGTGGAGGCCCTTACGGACGCGCGCGGGGTAAGCGCACTGGCCGATGGAACCCGGCTTGCGCTGGTTGCGGCAGCCGTGGGTCATGGGGCCGCGGGAGAAGTTCCAGCGCTTAACGGTGCCCTGGAAACCCTTACCCTTGGAGGTGCCGGTGACGTCGACGGACTTGACGTCGGAGAAGTCGGCAACGGTGACGACGTCGCCGCAGTTGTGCTCCTCGCCGTTCTCGACGCGCACCTCGCGGAGGTACTTCATCGGCTCGACGCCGTGCTTGGCGAAGTGGCCGGCCATGGGCTTGTTCACGTGCTTGGCGGAGATGTCTCCGAAGCCGATCTGGACAGCGTCGTAGCCGTCGGTCGCCTTCGTCTTGACCTGCGAGACGGTGCAGGGGCCAGCCTGGATGACGGTCACGGGGACGACGTTGTCGTTCTCGTCCCAGACCTGGGTCATACCGAGCTTGCGGCCAAGGATGGTGTTGACCATGCTCTTTCCTTACCTTCGGTGGTCATGGGACACGTGAGGCACCCTTTGCCTCAACCCCAGCGGACCACGTCCTTTACCTGCTGTTTTGTTCCGAGACACAGTCGTCCCCGAATTTCACAGCTTGTCTACTATACACGCGTGAAAGTGCATTCACAATCTCTACGCAGAACTTTTTTGGGCATCTACCTGCGGCTCGGACTCCCCCGCCGCCGGGCGTATCCCCCTTTGCGCCGCGCCCCGTGCTGCTCATGCAAAATCGGAAGGTCTCCAAAGTTCAGAGACCTTCCGAATTTTAGTTTACTTCTCTATATTGCGAGGTAGATGAGTCGTTTTGAGCCAGACAGACGCTAGGCTTCCAGATCCGCAGGGGCGCCGACGGCGCGGAGCTTCTCGTAGCGGCGGCGCTCGAGCTCGTCGCCCGGCACGCCCGCGAGGTCGTCCAGCGCCGCGCCGACCTCGCGCATGACGTCGCGGGCAAGCTCGGAGCGCGAGAGCCCGATGTCGTCGATGACCCCGTCCACGAGGCCGAGCTTGCGGAGCTCCGGCGCGGTGAGCGCGAGGGCCGAGGCGGCCTCCCCCGCCCGCTTGGGGTCCTTCCACAGGATCGAGGCGCAGGCCTCGGGGCTCACCACGGACAGAACGGAGCTCCGAAGCATAAGGAGCTTATCGGCGACGCACAGCGCGAGCGCGCCGCCGCTGCCGCCCTCGCCCGTGACCACGCTCACGATGGGGACCGCAAGGCCGCTCATCGCCACGAGGTTGCTGGCGATGGCCTCGCCCTGGCCGCGCTCCTCGGCCCCGATGCCGCAGTAGGCGCCCGAGGTGTCCACGAGACACAGGACGGGGCGCCCGAACTTCTCGGCCTGGCGCATGAGGCGCAGGGCCTTTCGGTAGCCCTCCGGGTGCGCCATGCCGAAGTTGCGGCGCACGCGCTCCTTCGTCGTGGTTCCGCGCTCGATGGCCACCACCGTGAGCGGTCGGCCGTCTTTCCAGCCGATGCCGGCGACCACGGCCGCGTCGTCGCCGTACAGGCGGTCGCCGTGGAGCTCGATGAAGCCGTCGAGCCCGTGCTCGATGATCTCGGTTGCCGTGGTGCGCTCGGCCGAGCGCGTGAGCTTGACGACGTCGTAGGCGCTCGCGGGCTCCCCCGCCCCGGCCCCCTTGGACTTTCCCCGGCGGCCCTCGGGGCGAGAGGCGCCCCGTCGCGCCGCCGCGTGCGGCGCGGCGTCACCCGGCGCCTCGCCCTCGTGGAGCGCGAGCAGCTCCGCCAGCGTGGCAACAAGGTCCTTCCGCTCGACGACCGCGTCGCAGAACCCGTGCTCGAGGATAAACTCCGAGCGCTGGAAGCCCGCGGGGAGCTTCTTGCGGGCCGTCTGCTCGATCACGCGCGGGCCGGCGAAGGCCACGAGGGCCCCCGGCTCGGCGAGCGTCACGTCGCCCTCCATGGCAAAGCTCGCCGTAACGCCGCCCGTCGTTGGATCGGTCAGCACGCATATATATAGAAGCCCCGCCTCGGAGTGGCGCCGCACGGCGGCCGAGACCTTGGCCATCTGCATGAGCGAGGTCACGCCCTCCTGCATGCGCGCGCCGCCCGAGACCGTGAACCCGACGACGGGCAGGCCGAGCTCGCGCGCCTTCTCGAAGACGCGGCAGATCTTCTCGCCGACGACGGAGCCCATGGAGCCCATCATGAAGTCGGCGTTCATGAAGAAGAGCGCGCAGGCCCGCCCGCCGATGCGGCCGCGGCCGCAGACCACGGCGTCGTTCTCGCCCGAGGACTCGCGCGCGGACGCGAGCTTCTCGGCGTATCCGGGAAAGCCGAGGAAGTCAGTGGCGCGCAGGCCGGCGTCCCACTCCTCGAAGGAACCGGCGTCCACCGTCATGCGCATGCGCGCGCGGCCCGACACGCGCAGGTGCTTTCCGCAGCGCGGGCAGACCTCGAGGTTGGCGCGCAGGTCCTCCTCGTTGATGGCGCGACGGCAGCAGGGGCACTTGACGAGGACGTGCCGGGCGGGGAACTCGGCGCAGACCTCGGTCATGGGGGCCTCGAGCGCGTTGAGCGCATGGCCGATCCTATTGCTCAGCATAGACGTGCTCCATCAGGTTCGTGTGGTAGTTGCCGGAGAGGAACTCCTCGTTGGAAAGGATCCGCAGCTGAAGGTCGCTGTTCTCCTCGACGCCCTCGATCACGAGCTCGCCGAGCGACGAGCGCATCTTTCGGATGGCCCCGTCGCGCGTCGGGGCGCACACGATGACCTTGGCAAGCATCGAGTCGTAATAAGGCGGCACCGAGGCGCCGGGAAAGAGGGCCGAGTCGAAGCGAACGCGCGGGCCACCGGGGACATGCAGCATCGTTACGGTCCCGCACGAAGGGAGAAACTCCGGCGTCTCGGCGTTGATCCGGCACTCCATGGCGTGGCCCTTCACGGGGACGTCCTCGCGCGAGAAGGGCAGCGGCTGGCCGGCCGCCACGCGCAGCTGCCATTTGACGAGGTCCACGTCCGCGACGAACTCGGTGACCGGGTGCTCGACCTGCAGGCGGGTGTTCATCTCCATGAAGTAGAAGCTCCCGTCGTCCGAGTAGAGGAACTCGATCGTACCCGCTCCCTCGTAGCCCACGGCGCGCGCGAGGTCGCGGGCCGCGCGATGCATACGCTCGCGGACGTCGTCGCGCCCCTCGAGGCACGGCGCGGGGCTCTCCTCGATGAGCTTCTGGTTGCGGCGCTGGACGGAGCACTCGCGCTCGCCGAGCGAGCAGACGTGCCCGTGCTTGTCCGCCATGATCTGGACCTCGACGTGGTGGGCCGGCGAGACGAACTTCTCCATATAGCACTCGCCGTCGCCGAAGACGACCTCGGCCTCGGAGCGGGCCTCGACGAAGGCGCGGGCCGCGTCCTCGACGCGCTCGACCTTGCGGATGCCGCGGCCGCCGCCGCCCGAGCGGGCCTTGATGAGGACGGGGCAGCCGATGCGCCGTGCCTCGCGCTCGGCCTCATCGGGGCTTTTGAGCAGGTCACAGCCGGGCACGACGGGGACTCCGGCCGTGCGGGCGGTGCGGCGCGCGGCGTCCTTGTCGCCCATGCGGCTGATGACGTCGGCGGACGGGCCGATAAACGCGAGGCCGCACTTCTCGCACTCGCGCACGAAGCCGGCGTTCTCGGAAAAGAAGCCGTAGCCGGGGTGGATCGCCTTCGCGCCCGACTTGACGGCGCAGGTGAGCACCGCGTCCTCGTTAAGGTAGCTCTCGGAGAGGCGCGAGCCGCCGATGCAGTAGGCCTCGTCGGCCAGGCGCACGTGCAGCGCCTCGGCGTCGGCGGGAGAGTAGACCGCGACGGTCCGCACGCCCATGTCGCGGCAGGCGCGAATCACGCGGACGGCGACCTCGCCGCGATTGGCGACCAGGATCTTGTCGAACATCCGGCCTCCTATTCCTGCCCGCCGACGAGGGCGAACGACATCTTTGCCGTGCAGCAGACCTCGCCGCCGACGCTCGCCGTCCCCTCGCAGAACCTGAACGCGCCGCGCGAGCGCGTCACGCGGCAGCGCATCTCGACGGTGTCGCCCGGGCGGACGGGACGCTTGAAGCGAACGCCGTCGAGGCTCGTGTAGAAGGGCGTGCCCCCGTGCGAGAGCTCGTCGGCAAAAAGGACGCAGCAGGCCTGGGCGAGCATCTCGCACTGGATGACGCCCGGGACCACGGGATTGCCGGGAAAGTGCCCCTGGACGAAGAACTCGTCGCCCTTGATGGACAGCCGTCCGTGGGCCTCGCCGTCGACGAGCTCGACCTCGTCGAGCAGCAGCATCGGCTCTCGGTGCGGCAGGACCTTCTTTATGGCTTCTTTGTTCACGCGGGCCTCCTAGCCGATCGTCATCAGGCGGCCGTCGTACTCGACGAGCTCGCCGTCGGTCGCGTCGATGGAGAGAACCTCGCCGTCAACCTCGGCCGCGACCTCGTTCATGACCTTCATGGCCTCGATGATGCAGAGGGTCTCGCCCTTCTTTACCTTCGAGCCCACGCGGACGAAGGGCTCGGCGCCCGGCGCGGGGGCTGCATAGTAGACGCCGACCATGGGGGCCTTGACCTCGTGCGCCTCCGGCTCCGCGGGGGCGGCCGGCTTAGGCGCCGGGGACTCCGCCGCGGGCGCAGCGGGCGCGGCGGCGGGCGCGGGGGCAGCGGCCGTCGCGGGATCCGCCGCGACGACCTGCGGCACCACGACGGTGGGCGCGGGCGCGGACACGACGGCGCGCTCGAGCTCGAAGGCCGAGCCGTCGGGCTCCTCCACGCGCACGCGCGTGAGCCCGCGGTCCTCCATGACGTCGGCGATCTTCGCGATCTTGTTCGAGTCCATCTCTACGCCTCCCTGAAGGCCCGCAGCGCGACGCAGGCGTTGTGGCCGCCGAATCCGAGGTTGGTCGAAAGCGCCCAGGCCAGCTCGCATTCGACGGCCTCGTTGGGCGTGTAATCCAGGTCGCACGCGGGGTCGGGCGTGCGGTAGTTGATGGTCGGGGGCACCACGCCGTCGCGCAGCGCGAGCGCGCATGTCATGACCTCGACGGCCCCGGTCGCGCCGATCATGTGGCCGGTCATCGACTTGGTCGAGCTCATATGGGCCGCCCGCGCCGCCTCCTCGCCGAGCGCACGCTTGAGCCCGAGCGTCTCCGAGGAGTCGTTGAGCTTGGTCGAGGTCCCGTGGGCGTTGATGTAGAGGCCTTCCTCGGGCCGCACGCCCCCCTCCCCGACGGCCAGGCGAACGGCCCGCGCGATTCCCGCGGCTTCGGGGTCGGGACTCGTGATGTGGTGCGCGTCGTCGGTGTTTCCGTACCCCACGACCTCCGCGTAGATCCGCGCCCCGCGCGCGACGGCGTGCTCCCACTGCTCGAGCGCAAGAACACAGCCGCCCTCGCCCATCACGAATCCGTCGCGGTCGGCGTCGAAGGGACGACAAGCGCTGTCCGGGTCCGGGTTGGTGGTCAGCGCGCGGCACGCCGTGAAGCCCGAGATGACCTCGGGGAAGATGGACGCCTCCGCGCCGCCGGCAAGAATCGCGTCTGCGTAGCCGTGCTTGATCGCCCTGAACGCCTCGCCGACCGCGTGCGCCGAGGTGGCGCAGGCGGTGACCACGGGCAGCGAGGGGCCTTGGGCGTTGTGCCGGATGGCGACGTTGCCCGTCGCCATGTTCGGGATCATCATCGCGACCAAATAGGGAGAAGCGCGACGCAGGCCTTTCTTCTCCATGAGGTGCACCTGGTCGGTGTACGTCTCGACGCCGCCGATGCCGGAGCCGATATAGACGCCCAGGCGATCGGGGTCCACGGCGCCCTGCGCGCTAAGGCCGGAATCCGCCATCGCCTCGTCCGCGGCCGCCATGGCGAACTGCACGCAACGGTCCAGGTGCCTGGCCTCGCGAGCCCCGAAGTATGCCGCGCCGTCGAACCCCTTGACCTCGGCGGCCACCTGGACCGCGAAGCCCTCCGCATCGAAGCGGCTGATGCGCCCGATGCCGCAACGGCCGGCGCACATGGCCTCCCAGGTTGCGGGCGCCGTGTTCCCCAGCGGTGTGACGGCGCCGATGCCCGTGATCGCCACCCTGTGCTCCATCATCATCTCCAAACCGAGCCGGCTTGCCGGCCCTTCTCTACATCGCCATGCCGCCGTCCACGCGCACGACCTCGCCGGTCACGTACGCGGCGGCGTCGCTCGCGAGGAATCGGACCACGGCCGCCACCTCGGCGGGCTCGGCCAGGCGGCCCAGGGGAATCTGGCCCTCGCACCGCTCGACGACCCCGTCGGGCAGCACCGCCGTCATGTCGGTCCGGACAAAGCCCGGGGCGACCGCGTTGACGGTGACGCCGCGACCGGCGAGCTCGCGCGCCGCGGACTTGGTCAAGCCGATGAGTCCCGCCTTCGACGCGGCATAGTTGATCTGGCCCGCGTTGCCCGTAAGGCCCACGACGGACGACATGTTCACGATGCGGCCGCCACGCTGGCGCATGAAGGTCCGCGTGAGCGCCCGCGTCATGTTGAAGGCGCCCGTGAGGTTCACGTCGATGACGCGCGAGAAATCCTCGTCCTTCATGCGGGCAAGAAGCCCGTCGCGCGTGATGCCGGCGTTGTTGACCAGCGCCCACACCGGGCCGAGGTCGGCGAGCACGGCCTCGACCGTAGCCTTGACCTGCTCCGCGTTCGAGACGTCGCACCGGTACGCCCGGGCCGTCGCGCCCGCGGACTCGCAGGCGTCAACGGCCCGCGCGGCGGCGCCCTCGTTGCCCGCGTAAACGAGCGCGAGGTCGTAGCCGTCGGCGGCGAGGCCCTCCGCCACGGCGCGGCCGATGCCGCGCGAGGCCCCGGTTACGAGCGCCACGCGCCTCTTGCCATCCGACGTGGCGCCCGGCTGCTTACCTTCCATTTGTGGCCCCTTTCCTGCCCAAAAGCGCGCGCGAAACCTCGTCGAGCTCCTCGGGAGTCTCGACGTGATAGGTCTCCACGCCCTCGAGCGTCCTGCGGACGAGCCCGCTCAGCGTTGTGCCGGGCCCGACCTCCACGAAGACGTCCGCCCCCGCGGCCTTCATGGCGCGCAGCGTCTGGGTCCAGCGAACCGGGCTGCTTGCCTGGCCGGCCAGGAGCCGCGCTGCGGCATTCGCGTCCGCGGGATACGGGCGGGCCGAAGAGTTGGCGAACACGGGAATGCGCGTCTCGCGAGGACGGCGTCCCTGCTCCAGGTATTCGCTGAGGGCACGCGTGGCCTCAGCCATGTACGGGCTATGGAACGCGCCCGAGACCGCGACCTTCATCGAGCGGCCGCCCGCCTCCCTCACAAGCGCGTCGAGCTTCTCGCACGCAGGCAGGGAGCCGGCGACCACCGTCTGAAGCGGACTGTTGTAGTTAACCGGCCAGCAGTCGCCGCCGGTTGCCGAGGCCGCCTCGCGGGCCAGCTCCTCGACGCTGACGGCATCGAGCTTGACGACGGCGCGCATGGCGCCCGCCGATGCAGCCGCCGCGGACGCCATAAGGCCGGCCCTGCGGCACACGAGCTCAAAGCCCTCGGCGTCGGTGAACGCGCCGGCGAATGTTAACGCCGCGACCTCGCCGAGCGAGAAACCGGCCACCAAGTCGGGTTCCAGACCGCGCTCCTGGAGCGCGCGGGCACAAGCCAAGTCGACCGCGAACACGCACGGCTGGGTGTTCTCCGTTTGGGAGAGCTCTTCCTTCGAAGCCGACCGGCATTGGTCGAAGGTGCCGGGACTGCGAGAATCGGCCGCCTCGAAGACCTCGCGCGCGGCTTGCGACGCGGCCGCGAGCGGAACGCCCATGCCGGGGTGCTGGGCGCCTTGACCTGCGAAGAGAAACGCTACCTTACCCATGCGCCGGCCTCCCCGAGCACTCGCTCGGCGTCTTTGACGAGGTCGTCGACGATTTCCGCGGCGCTCTGCCGCTCGTGGACCATGCCCGCGATCTGGCCGCAGAGAAACGAACCGCCCTTGAGGTCGCCGTCCTTTGCCGCCCGTCGCAGGGCGCCCGTACCGAACTCCGCAAGCTCCTCGGGGGTCGCTCCGGCGGCCTCGCGGCGCGCGTACTCGTTGGTAAAGCGCGTCTTGAGGGCGCGCACGGGATGGCCCGTGGAGCGGCCCGTCGCGCGCGTCGATATGTCCTTGGCGTCGAGCACGAGCTCTTTGTACGCCTCGGACACCGTGCACTCGTCCGCCACGAGGAAGCGCGTTCCCACCTGGACGCCCTGCGCACCGAGCATAAGGGCCGCCGCGACGCCTCGACCGTCCGCGATGCCGCCCGCCGCGAGCACGGGAATGTCCACGGCATCGACCACCTGCGGCACGAGCGCCATTGTGGTGAGCTCGCCAATATGGCCGCCCGACTCGGTGCCCTCGGCCACAACCGCGGTCGCGCCCGCGCGCGCCACAAGCTTAGCCAGCGCCACCGACGCGACTACCGGCACGACCTCGACGCCGGCCTCGACCCAGGCCTTCATATATTTGCGCGGATTGCCCGCGCCGGTCACGACGACCGGGACCTTCTCGTCGACGACCACTTGGGCAACCTCGTCCGCAAACGGGCTCATGAGCATGACGTTCACGCCGAAAGGCTTGCTCGTGCGCGCCCGCAGCTCGCGGATCTGCTCGACGAGCCACTCGGGGCTCGCGTTCATCGCGGCGATGATGCCCAGCCCGCCGGCCTCGGAAACGGCCGCGGCCAGAGACGCGTCGGCGATCCATGCCATTCCGCCCTGGAACACGGGCTTCTCGATGCCGAGCACGTCGCAGATGGGGGTCTTCAGCATGGCTACTTCTCCAGCTCGGCCTCGACGAGGTCAACGAACTCGCCAACTGACGCGGGGGTCGCGTCCTGGGAGATCTCGATGTCGAACTCGTCCTCGCAGGCCACGACGACCTCGACCGTCGCGAGGCTATCGAGACCGAGATCGGACATCGTGGTCTCGCGCGTGAGCTCGACGTCGCCGGCGCCCGCGTTCTCGCGGACGATGTCGCAGACGCGCTCGAACGTGCTCTTCTTGCTGTCCATGGTGGTTCTCCTTTGCTCTTCCGCGCCGCCGTGATGCGGCTTGGTTTGTATGGGACTGTGGTTTGAGTCGGTCGATTGCGCCCGACGGTTTTCGCCGCGCGTTACGCCGGACGCGATACGCCCGGCCTTCCGAACCCGGCCGTTACCAGCGAAGCAGGCACGAGCCGATGTCGAGGCCGGCGCCGAAGCCGACCATGGCGACCAGGTCATTGCGCTCAAGCTTGCCCGCGCGCGCCAGGCCGTCGAGCGCGAGCGGGATGCACGCGCTCGAGATGTTCCCGGTCTCGCGGAGGGTTCGCGCGACCCGCGCGTCCTCAATGCCCAGCCGCTTGACTGCCGCGGCGAGGATCCTCTCGTTTGCCTGATGGAAAACGAAGTGGTCGATGTCGGAGATCCCTACGCCCGCCTCCGAGGCCAAGGCCTCTACCTCGTCGCATATGGCACTGACGCCGAAGCGGAACACCCGGCGGCCGTCCATCTTGAGCGTGCTTGCGGGCATGCGTTCCTTGCAGAAGGGCGAGTTGCCGGGCAACCCAGGCACCTCGAGCACATCGACGTCAGGCGTCGTCGAGAAGCGCAGCGCCAGGGGGTTCTGCCTCTCGCTCGCACCGACGACGGCCGCCGCGGCACCGTCGCCGAACAGCACGCACGTGGAGCGATCCGACCAGTCGAGCACGCGGCTCATCCGCTCGCAGGCCACCACGAGCACCCTCTGCGCGCGGCCGCGGGCCAGGTAGCCGTCGGCGACGTCGAGGGCAAGGATGAACCCGGCGCAGGCCGCCGAGACGTCGAACGCCGCGGCATGGATACCGAGGCGCTCCGAGACGGCGCAGGCCTCGGAAGGCAGCAAATGGTCCGCCGTTGAGGTCGAGCAGACAACAAGGTCGATCTGCCCGGGGTCGACACCTGCGGCCTGGAGGGCCCGAAGCGACGCCTCGGCGGCCAGGTCGTCGAGGGACTCGTCGACGCAGACATGGCGCTTCTTGATGCCTGTCCGGCCAAAGATCCACTCGTCGGAGGTGTCGAGAAACGCGGAGAGCTCGTCGTTCGTCACCGCGCGCGCCGGCAATGCGGAGCCTGTGCCTAAAACCTCAAAAGCCATGGTGCTGGGACCTCCCTTCTTAGGTTGTTGACTCGTCAACCACTGAAGAGGAGAATACTGCATGGAAATGGGTTGTTGATTTGTCAACTTCAAAATTGACGAATCGCCACGTTTGCTTCACACCAAAGGAGAGGGGCCGATAAACGATGCCCGAACTGCAAATCGTCGAAGTCACTGGCTCCACGAACGACGACCTGCTCAAGGCCGGTAAAGAAGGGGCGCCGCACGGCTATGCCCTCGCGGCGAGGCAGCAGACGGCGGGCCGCGGGAGACGCGGCCACACCTGGGATTCGAGCGAGGGAAACCTGCTGCTTTCCGTTGTCCTGCGTCCCGATGTCGAGCCTGCGCACCTCAGCGGACTTGCCGCCGTCTGCGGCCTCGCGGCCCTTGAGGTGCTCGACAGCCTGGGGTTCGCGGAGCAGATCCAGCTCAAGTGGCCGAACGACCTCTATGCACGCGGAAAGAAGCTCGGCGGAATTCTGGTCGAGGCGGCAAAGGACGGCGACGGGGAGTACTTCGCCGTCGCAGGAATCGGGATCAACGTCGGCTACGCCCCCTCGCGCGTTCCCGATTCGGGGCTTCCCGCCGTATGCCTCAAGGACCTCGGCGCCGGGGTGCCCGAGCTCGAGGCGCTTCTTGCCAGCGTGCACAAGGCGACGGTCCGGCGCTGCGACGAATGGGCGGCGGCATTAAGGGGCGACGCGGAGCCTGGCACGGGGCCGCTTCGTCCACTACTCGGCGATTACCTGGCGCGCCTGGCTTGGATAGGCGCAGGGGTCGTCGCGCTCTCGCCTACGGGCGACGAGCTTGCCCGGGGAACCTTCTCCACAGTCGACGACTGGGGGCGCGCCGTCCTGGAAACGCCCGAAGGCCTCCGGCGCTTCTCCTTCGAGCAGGCTTCCCTGAGGCCACTCTAAAATGACCGTCCCCGAGCTCGAAGAGAATTCGAGCTCGGGGACGGTCATTTCAATTACTTATTTATCCTGGCATAAAG
>CAVIBB010000003.1:47945-55041 GCA_963640745.1 Paludibacteraceae bacterium | reverse complement strand
GGCGACGGCGAGGGCGCTGACCTTGCCAACGAGAACGTCCCCACTGAGGAAGACCTCCGCGAGGAGATCCTGGGCCTCGGCGACGACGCCCTTCTCTGCCACGACATCTGGTTCGTCGCCCTGGGCGCGAGCGACTGCGACCACGCGGGCATGCGCGCGTTCCTCGCGCAGCACCGCAAGCAGATTCGCGGCTCGTTCGTCATCAACCTCGATTCCGTCGCGGCCGGCGACATCACGCTGCTCTCGCACGAGGGCCTGCTCGTTACCCGCCGTGCCGACCGCCGCATGCTGCGCATGATGACCAACGTGGCTGATGACCTGCACATTCCCGTCGAGCGCACTAAGTACGACTGGGCTTCCACGGATGCGACGCCCGCGATGCTCTCGTCGCTGCGCGGCCTCACCATCATGGGCACCGACGACGCCGGCATGCGAGCTCTGTCCCGCACCTCCGCCGATGTTGCCAGCAATGTGGTGCCCGCTCAGGCCGTCGCCGTCACGGAAGCCGTCACGGAGCTTATCCGCCGCAGCTAGTCCCCGCCGGCAAGAAACCCTGCAGCTCAGAAGGCCTCGCGCTTCGCGGGGCCTTTTCTTGCTTCAGTCGATGCCTGGGCGCCATTTCGTCGGCGCCAAACAAAAGAAGAGCCGTCCAAATGGACGGCTCTTCAGTCAAATCTATGGAGCGGGCAACGGGACTCGAACCCGCGGATGTCAGCTTGGGAAGCTGATGCCTTACCACTTGGCGATGCCCGCGTAGAAATCTAATCCTATCACAAATATCTCGACAAATCCCGCGCGCCAACCTTTTACCGTTGCATATGCCCTCCCGACGCGCCCGCGGTTCGTGCCGCCGTGCGGTTGGGTATACGAAGAAGGCCCGGCCCATCGCCGAAAGGAATTCATACATGTCTTTTGTCCCCATGACCGACGAAGAATGTCGCATCGCCACCGATGCGCTCTCCGAACAGCTCGACCTATACGCAAACCTCCTGGTAAAGAAGGGCGCTGCCATTAAGCGTGGCCAGGAGCTCGTGCTCCAGGCCCCTGTTGAGCGCGCTGACTTTGCCCGCCGCGTCGTCGCTGCGGCTTACCGCGCCGGCGCAGGCCACGTCACCGTGATCTGGACCGACGACGAGGTTACGCGCCTCACCTACGAGAACGTCGAGACCTCCTGGTTCGAGCAGACTCCGTCTTGGAAAGTCGAGCAGCTCAACAGCCTTGCCGAGGCCGGCGCCGCGTTCCTCTTCCTGGAGGGTTCCGACCCGTCGGCCTTTAAGGGCATCGACCCCGCCAAGCCCGCCGCCGCCGCCAAGGCTCGCAACACGCAGTGCAAGTCGTTCCGCGAGGGGATGGACTTCGGCCGCAACGTTTGGTGCATCGCCGGCGTGCCGGTCGCTGCGTGGGCCAAGCAGGTCTTCCCCGATCTTTCTGAGGCCGAGGCCGTCTATCGCCTGTGGAACCTGATCCTTACGACCGCGCGTGCCGACGGCGAGGACCCCGAGAGCGCGTGGGAGACGCACAACGCCTCCTTTGAGAAGGCCAAGCGGTTCCTTAACCAGCATCACTTCGACGCGCTACGCTATAGCTCTTCGAACGGCACGGACCTCACCGTTGGGCTTACGGCGGGCCACCTCTGGGACGGCGGCGCGGGCCGCACCACCTCGGGCACGGTCTTCTTCCCCAACATCCCGACCGAGGAGGTCTTTACCTCGCCCGACCGCATGCGTGCCGACGGCATCGTGTATTCGGCCATGCCGCTTGTCCATGCTGGGCAGATTGTCCGCGACTTCTGGTTGCGCTTCGAGGGCGGTCGCGTTGTTGAATACGACGCAGCTCAGGGTCGCGACGTGCTTAAGCACATCATCGAGTGCGACGAGAACAGCTGTCGCCTTGGCGAGTGCGCGCTTGTGTCCAAGAACACCCCGATTCGCCAAAGCAAGACCCTCTTCTTTGACACCCTTTATGACGAGAACGCCAGTTGTCACCTGGCGCTGGGCACCGGGTTCCCGGAGTGCGTCGAAGGCGGGCTCGAGACCGACAAGGATGGTCTCATGGCCTTGGGAGTGAACCAGAGCTCCACGCACGTGGACTTTATGATCGGTTCTGACGACATGAACATCTGGGGCGTGGCCGCGGACGGCTCCGAGACCCCGGTCTTTGCCGACGGTCAGTGGGTCTGGGAGGGCTAGAACCGGGTCGATTGAGGAATTGCCCCTGAGAACTGGGGTTATGCGACGTTAGTTTGGAAGCAACCTCGCATAACCCCGAACTTCAGGGCATTAATTGCCTGTTTTTGAGGGTTATGCGAGATTGCTCTCGTTGTGACCTCGCATAACCTCGAAAAGTAGGGGGCCTTGCCGCGCCATCGCCTCGCAGCGTGTCGTGTTAGAATCAAAAACCGCATACGCGCCGTTAGCTCAGCTGGTAGAGCAGGGGACTTTTAATCCCAAGGTCCAGGGTTCGAAACCCTGACGGCGCACCACCGAATTAACGCAGGTAGTTGG
This sequence comes from Paludibacteraceae bacterium, assembly GCA_963640745.1. GTDB lineage: Bacteria > Actinomycetota > Coriobacteriia > Coriobacteriales > Atopobiaceae > Paratractidigestivibacter. Next base: position 52,537 of record CAVIBB010000003.1, on the reverse strand, counting down.
CCATATTTGGTTAACTACCTGTTTTGCTATCCGGGGTGTTTTGTTCCCCAGGGGAACAAATTGGGGAACAAATGACGCGGGGAACACGGATTAACCCGCTTGGCGGCCCGGTGCTCGGCGCGGGGTTTCCGTCACGATTCCTGATGGAACGCGGCGCCTGCTCGCCCGCCGGCCGGGCCTTCCCCCTATAGGCCCTCTTGCCGGCGCTCCCGCGCCCTCACTCGTCCCAGGACGCGGTTACGCGGTTGTGCGGCGCGTCGTACCAGAGCGTCAGTTCGTCGTTTGAGCGCCCCCGGCGGTTCTTGAGCACGAACAGCTCCAGCTCCTTGGCGCCGTTCGCGTCCTCCGCCTGCTCCTCGCCCCTCTTGAGCTGCCAGACGCCCGTCGCGTCGTACTCGATGCCGCTTGAGCCGTAGGCGCCCGATAGGTCGGCCTCCTTGGAGCGCCGCGCCGCCCGCCCCATGGTCGATACCGCTATCACGGGAATCCTCAGCTCCTTGGCGGCGTCGCAGAGCGTACGGGAAGAGGCCTTTATGCACGTGAGCTCGTCCTGGTACACCGGCCGGCCGTCCTCGGTCGGGGAAGGCAGCCATTGCAGGTAATCCACGACTAGCAGGTCTAGCCCGAGTTCGGCGGCGGCCCGGGCCAACTCCGCGACGTCCTCCGCGCTGCCTTCGCTCCCCGTGAGCTCGCGTACGCCTTCCAGGTCGGCGAACACCAGCCCCGGGCACCGCTCGCGGAGAAGCTTCATCGCCGCGAGCCCCTTGCGCCGGCCCTTCTCCTCGGCGCCCATGCTCTCCCAGTCTCCGTACTCGAAACTCCCCGCGCGGCCGCCCTCGGCCGATAGGGAGGAACAGGCGCGGGCTATGCACTGCTGCCTGGTCATCTCGGCCGTGACGAACAGGACCTTGCCGCCCCTCCCGGCTACGTTCAGCGATATTTGGATAGCGGCGGCCGACTTGCCGGCCCCGGGCTCGGCCATGAGTACGTAGACGCCCGGCGCCATGCCGCCCCTGAGGAAATCGCGGTCGAGGCGGGCTATCCCCGTCGGCGTGAGCTTCGGCGGGTTCAGGAACTCGCTTTCGTCCCCCTCGGGCGTCCCGAAAAAACCCGCGAGCTCTTCCCAGTCGTTGAAGACGCTGCCCTCTTCGGTGATGCTGTCCATGGTTAAACTCCTTCGGTTCGGGGCCGCCCGCCGCCTAGCGGGCGTGCCCCCTTATTTATTCTTATGGGTACGCGTGGGATGCGTGCCCTTCACGGGTGCGGCGCGCGTGCCCTCAGCGTTTTCGGGTGCTGAAGGTGCGCGGGGGGCCGCGTGCCTTACCGACGTGCGGCCCCCCGTTGGTACGCGTGGGGCCGCGCGCCTTCAGCCCGCGCGCCTCCTCTTCACGCCTAGCCGCACGGGCTCGGCGGGCCACGGCTTGCCGGGCATGACGTTGTAGACGGTCGCGTGGCCGTTGCATCCCGGGCGCTTGACGCTGATGACGCCTTTCTCCCTCAGGCGCCTAACGGCGTCCGACACTTGGCGCTCGCTCAGCCCCAGGCTCTCGGCCATCACGGCGCGGGGCTGCCAGGCGGTCGCGTTGCCGTGCTCGTCGAAATCGAGCCGTTCCAAGAGCGTGAGAAGGATGCGCAACTCGTTGTGGCCCATGCGCGGGAGGTCTTTAATCCACGGGCCGTAGATACGCCCGTAAGGACCCTTGCGCGGTCGCTGACTACTCGCCATCCGGCCCGCCTTCCGCCCGACGCCCGTAGCATGCGGCCGCGACCTCCAGCGCGTCGGACTCGGCGCGCAGAAGGGCCGACGCGAGCCCCGCGCGGTCGGCCGCGTGCCACTCCGCCGCGTCCCCGTACAGGGGGCCGCCCGCACCCTCGTCCCACGGCCAATAGGTGAAGATGGTGCAGCAGACGCCCGCCCGCGTGAGCTCGCCGGCGAGGGCCATGGACGCTTTCACGCCGCTCTCGTCAGGGTCCTCCATGAGCACGAGGGCGCCCCGCCATCCGCGCCGGCCCACCTCGCCCATGAGCGCGCGTGTCCCGTGCCCTCCCAGGCTGATTGCGGGCATGACCCCGCAGGACTGGACCGCGAGGGCGTCGAACTGTCCCTCAACGACGCACGCCACGGGGGAGTCGAGGGCGGCCGGGTTCCAGAGCGGTTCGAGCCCTATCTCGGCGGCCGGCCATTTGAAGTACTTCCAGGGCGTGCTCTCGGGCATTATTGTCCGGTCGATGTGGTAATAGGCGCTTCCGGGGTAGGGTATGACGATGTGCGGCGTCCTGTAGCGCGTGGACCCCTCGGCGTACCCCAGCCCCCATTCGCGCGCGGTCCCCAGGTCGATGCCGCGCGACTCCAGGTAGGCCACGGCGCCCGGCTCGGATATGCGGGCCTGCGCGGCCTTTATGCCCTCGGCGTGGCGGCGCCTGTTGCTCTCCAGCGCGGCCGCGTCGCGCGCCTTCCTCGCCGACGCCCTGAGTGCCGCCCGTTTCCGCTCCAGGCGTTCCGCCGTGGTCTCGCGCCCCCGCGCCGCCCTCTCGCTGTGGGAGGGGACGCCGGCGAACGCGGCCACTTCCTCCAGCTCGGCGTTGCGGTCGGCCGTCCCGAGTACCGCGCCCGCGAGGTCGAACACGTCCCCGCCTGAGCCGCACGAGAAGCATGTCCAGCGCCGCCCGTCCGGCGTGATGCTGAACGCGGAGTCCTTGCGGCTCCCGCTCCCGCAGACGGGGCAAACGCGGCCTCTCCCGTGCGGCTCCCTGTCCAGCCTGGCGGCGGCGTACGCCCTGAGGTTGGCGGCGCCCTTGACGCGGGCGAACCTGCCTCCCTCCCTGTCGGCCGTTAGGGCGGTACTGTGGTTGATTGTCTTGTATTTCGTAATCGTAATAACACCTCCGTTGGTGTTGTTTTCGCAAAGCTCGCGCGCGGCCCTCGCCTCTCGGCGGGGGTCGGCTTTGTCGCTATGCGGTGATGATTTCTGGTTCGTGCGGTCTTCGCGGCGGAAGTCGCTTACTATGGCGCTGTGCCCGTTGGAGGGCTCTTTTACTTGGCTCGCTCCTGTATGCTTGCAGGCTATGGAGCGGGCTTTTCTTGTGCGTCGCTTTCGCGGCCGGCGGCGGCCTTCCCGGCATCGCGCCCACGCTAGGCCGCGCTCTCGCCGTTGATGAGCGCGAGGACGCTTGCGGTCTTGATGCGCCGCGCCCGCCCAATCTTCACGCTCTCCAGCTCGCCCCGGTTGATGAGGTTCCACACGGTCTGGCGGCATACGCCCAAGGTCTCGGCGGTCGCGGCTACCGTGATGAGGGCCGGCGCCCCCGGCTTGGGCGCGGCGAGGACGGCGCCCCCGTTGCTGTGTTCGGTGTTCGACAATTTATGTCCTTATCTCTCGTGGTCGTTGCCTGCCAACGCTGGTGGACAGTGTTTATATCACTCTTGTCCTGGGAATTGGGACGGCAAACGCACTGCTTACGCGAAAAGTGATAGGGGCTTTTCCGGGCGTCGGAAACGCGCGGCCCTGTTTCGTTTCCGCTCGCCCGGGCCGGTGCGTCCCGCGAGTTGGTAACACGCGACGCCTTAGGCGAGCGTGCGCGCGCTACCGGCACCAACCGCGCCTATAGGGCGTAATGGCGCGCTGATTTTCACGGTGGCGCGGGCCCCGGGGGCTCGCCGCGTCGGAAACGGAAGAGGCCGTTTCGTTTCCGCCGGCGCCGGGCAAAAAAATTTTTGTACCTGTGTACTTTTTCCTACCTGTGACCGCTCGGCGGCGTTCTCAGTGCTCCCGGAAAGAAAAAAGGCGGCGCGGGGGTATCGCGGCCCTGGTGCGAAGTGGTGGCCCCCAGGCCCGGCGGAAAGACCCCCGTGGGGAGGCTATCGCGGCGCAAATCGGCCGAAACCGGCCATAATCGGCCATAATCGGCCGTTTTCGCAATCGTGCCGATAGGGCGGGAAGAGACGTGAACGGCGGCCCTCACCTCGGGAAACGCCGCTTGGCCGCACCCATCCGCCTAACCTTCGCATACATTAGGTACCCGCGCGACCCCCCCTATCGGCCGGGGAGAGGGAAAGAAGGGCGGCCGGGGAGACTCTTCGGCCGGGTTGCCGTCAAGATTTCGACCCCCCCTCCCACGTGCCCGGCGGTCCCGGCAAGCCTGCTAACCATCCGGGGATGCGCTATTGCGGCCGGACGGTAATTTCAAGTTATAAGTTGACCATGGCCGCGAGTTCGCCGTTTCTCGGCGGCCCTCGCCCGGGGTTCGCCCGGGGCTCGGCGCCCTTTTTAAAGGCTTGAGATTGCTGACTGTGGGCACATGCCCCGAGGGCAATACATGTATGGTGCTCGGGCGCGCATGCAATACAGGTATGGTGTCCGCACCCCTGAGGGCGTACATGGTACGGGCCGCCTATAGGCGAGGGGCTAAGGATTTCTTAGGCCGCCGGGGAGTGTCCAGCAGACACCCCCCCGGCGTCCACAGGGTGCGTGTTCCCGTGGCCGCGTTTGTGGCCGGTTTGGACTCGCTGAAGCCCCCGCGCCCAAACGGGGAAACGCCCTCCCACCTGCGCGGCGAGGGCGTTTCGCGGGGCGTTCGGCCTAATCCAAAGC
>CAVIBB010000003.1:5576-47859 GCA_963640745.1 Paludibacteraceae bacterium | reverse complement strand
TGTTTGTGGCCGGGTTTTTCCGTCGCGCAAAAAAGGCGCTATGCCCGAGGGGTAGCCCCGGCGGGGAGGGGAGGGGCATGTCCCCGCCCTCGCTCGCGGCCGGTGCTCCCGCCGCCCGCGCCGCAAAGGGTACGCGCTGAACGGGTACCCTTCTCGCCCTCGTCACGGCTGCTGGTCGAACTCCTCGCCGGCCATGTGCCTGTCATAGGCGCCCGCCGCCGCCTCGGCCCGCCTGCACGCCTCCTCCGTGATGTTCCCGCTCTCCAGGTCGTGCGCCGCCTGCCACGCGATGCGGCCGGCGTCCCTCATCAACAGGACGTCCGACGCCATATCCGCCACGACGTCCGGGTCGCTCATGTCCACATAGTCGGCCTCGTCGGCGGCGGCCCTTATGCCCCTCTCCAGGTACTCCGTCAGCGCGCGGCACTTCCGTATAAGCTCGGCGCGGTAGTCCTCGCCCATCGATAGGACGAACTCCCTGTGGTCCATTCAATGCCCTCCGTTCCGTGGGCGGGGCGGTTTCCGTGGCCGTCCCGTGATTGGTCTTCGCGTTCCGTGGTCGCGCAATTTCGCGCGCGGCTGAAAATCAGCGCGGCCGTTGGGTAGGCCGGGGATTCCCTCCGTGATTCGTGCCCTCTCCCCTCGATGCATCAATCATCGTATTTCCGCCGCTCTGAATCGGATAATTGGGCGTTATCCGCCGCGTTGACGTCGATTGCGTCCCTGAGCTGGTCGCTTGCGAGTTGGACCGCTATTGCCGTGGCTCAGCCGTGGCACAGCGTTTCGCCGGCTCTCGCCCGGCTAACGCGTCAGGCTGCAAGGGTCTGTTTTCAATACAGGCCCTTAAGGGCGTCCAGCTTTAGCGGCTCCCTTGCGTCGGCGGGCTTGCGGGCCTTGGCCGTGGCGTAATCCCGTGCCCTTCGCTGCCTCTTCGCGTTTAAAGGCCCTGTGGGCGGCGCTGGGGGCACGTTATGCCTTCGCCGCGTGTTTGCCCGCGTTCGGCCGCATCAGGCCTCAGGCGGGCGCCAAGGGTATTCAAATGGTTTATCGGGCGGAGTGTATATGACCGGGATTAGGCAAGACCCCTCGCCGCTCGCCTCGTCCACCTGGATAGCCCAGTCGTTGAGTTCGTCCAGCTCCTCGAAAACACCCTGCACCATGTCCGATATGGTTTCCGGTTCGTCGGCCCTTAAACGGGGCGTGAACGCGTCCAGAAGGCCGTTGAGCGCGCGCAGTCGGTCGTTGCTCAGTCCGCACACCTTGAAGAGCGCGTTCGCGAGCAGTTCGTTTCGCTCGGCGCCGTCCACCTTGCCGAAGACGCACAGCTCGAACGCGACCCTGTAGACCTCGCGGGCGGCTTTCAGGAAGAAGTCCGGGTCGGGTGGCCTCTCCCCGGGGTGCATGACAAACCATATCGGGCCCATGGGGCCCATGTCGGGCTCTTGGTACTCGGTCCTATCGAGGGCGGTCATCCTGAGCGGCCTGTTGTTCTCCGTGATTGCCGCGTCGGCCCCGAGGACCGCGACCGCCGCCGCCTCCTCGGTCCACCTCCCGTTAATCCAGTTGCGTATTGTCCGCTCGCCTACGTTCAGCCCGCATTGGTCCGCCCACGACTGCACCGCACGCTTAAGCTCCTTACGGTCCCTCTCTTGGCTCAGCTTCAGGCAGCGGCACAGGCCCGCCGTGATGTGCCCCAAATCCGGCTTGCCCTCGATGCCCCTCTCCTCTTTTTCGCGTTCCCAGAGGTCCATAGCGGCCTCTTTGCTTAGCGCCTCCGAGGGCCTTTGCGGCGCCGTCGGCTCTTCGGCGCCCGCCTGCGTCCCGGCGGTCTCGTTGTTCTCCATGCCTAGCCCTCCGTGCCTGTCCTGAACGGGATTACAACGCCCTCCTTGGGCGCGAGCACGCGGCCCATGGTCTGCGCGGCCCGGCGCTTCGCGTCTGCGTCGGCGCTCGCGTAGACATTCAGGGTCATCGCGGCGTTGGCGTGCCCCAGGTTGCCGCTTACGGTCTTCACGTCAACGCCGTTGGAGATTGCCAGGGTTGCCCACGTGTGCCTCAGGTCGTGGAACGTCACGGGCCGGCCCTCCGTGCCCACCAGGCCCAACGCGCGGGAAAGCGCGCGCCACGACTTGCCGACGTGCTCGGTTTGGGTGAACCCGCCGTCTGCGTTGGGTATGACGTGCTCGGCGCCCTCGGCGGCGAAACCCTGAGCCCTGAGGTGGGCGCGCCAATCGGCCAGGAAGGCCGCGAGCCGGTCGGTTACGGCCACGTCGCGGGCCTTGCCGGTCTTCGGCTCCTTGACGTACTCGCCGCCCTTGCCGTTGCCAATCGCGCGGCGCACCCACAGGACGCCGGCGCCCTCGTCGTAGTCGCGCCACTGGAGGCCGCACACCTCGCCTTGCCTGAGCCCGGTGTTTAGGGCAATCATCGCGGCCACAATTGCGGGCGTCGGCGCCAGGGTCTCCAGAGTGGCCGATAGGGAAGAGGCCCCGGCGGCGTCCAGTGCGTTTATCCCGGGCTTCTGCTTCGTGAGCTTGGGCGGCTTGACTCCGCGTGTCGGGTTGGAGTCCAGGGCGCCCATGTTCACGGCGTCCTCCATGACCATGCGCAGAAGCTTCAGGGCCTTGGTAACGCTCGATGCCGATAGGCCGGAGTCGGTGAGCGAGGTCAGCCAGTACTTCACGGCGTCGGGCCGCAGGTCGCTCAGGGCCGTTTCCGAGAAGGCGGCCGATATGTGGCGCGCCGTCGTGCGGTAGCCCCTCACGGTGGAGGGCTCTATGCGCCCGCCCTTCTCCTCGGCGTCGATGTACCTGTCCACGTAGGCCGCCACGGTATCGCCGCGCGCTGCCATCGCGGCGGCCCCGCGCTCCTCGCTCTCGCGCTCGGCGGCGTTCATCTCCTTGCGCCAACGCTCGGCGCTCCTCTCGGCGTCCCTGCGCGACTTCCTGGTCGGCTCGCCGTTGCGGTCCAGGGTCATTTCTACGGGTGACATTCGGCTCTTTTTGTGCCACTTGGTCTTCTTGACGCCGCGCACGGTCTCGGTCGTGCCCCAACGCAGCCACTCGCGCCACGCCTTGCGCGCGTTCCCGCGCCTGTCGGTGGTTGCCTTAAGTTCAACGCCTGAGCCTGTGTATTTTTCTGCGTCCGTTGCCATGCCCGGCCTTCCTGACTTGGGGAACAAATTGGGGAACAAATGGGGAACAAATTGGGGAACAAATGCAGATTGTACCGTCGTGATTACCGGTGTACAACATTAGGCTAAAACAGGGCAACTACCTGCAAAAACACCTTGTCAGACATAGGTAATCGTTATCAATGATTTTTCATGCCTGGTAACACTTTTAATCCCAAGGTCCAGGGTTCGAAACCCTGACGGCGCACCACCGAACCTGTGCAGGTAGTTGGCCATATTTGGTTAACTACCTGTTTTTTAGTTTCCCGCACAGCGTCAGTAAAAGTGTCACGTTCCAGCCGTTTTGGGTTGCGCGAGGGGATGAGCGGGCCTATAGTCGGTTTTGTTGATTGCAGCCCCGCGCACATATCGCGGGCCACTAGTCTTTAGGGGAGGCGAAAGAAGCCTAATGAAGAGTTATCGCGCCATGTTTGCGTGCCTTGCCGAGGCCGTCGCCGTCTCTTCTCCCCTCAACCGACGCCAGAACCGACGAATCTAGCCCGCGATGTCGCGTGCGCTGCGCTTTTGTCTGCTGGCACCAACCTGCCTTAGATGAATTCCCTGCAACGTCCGGCATCGACGGGTGTCGCTATCTGCTGTAATTAACCTGCTTAATCGCGCAATCACCGCGCATTCGGCCAATCGAAAGGAAATCAAAATGGCTGAGAAGGAAAAGGTAGTCCTCGCGTATTCCGGCGGCCTGGACACGTCCGTCATCGTCAAGTGGCTCCAGATCGAGAAGAACCTCGACGTCGTCGCTATCTGCGGCAACGTGGGCCAGGACGAGAAGGACCTCTCGTGGGTCGAGCAGAAGGCCCTCGACATGGGCGCCGTCTACTCCAAGGCCGTCGACATGCGTCAGGAGTACGCCGAGAAGTACCTGACCCACGCCATCAAGGCCAACGCCAAGTACCAGAAGGTCTACCCGCTGCTCTCCGCCCTCTCCCGCCCGCTGATCTCCAAGCACATCGTGGACATCGCCCACGAGACCGGCGCCAAATACGTCGCCCACGGCTGCACCGGCAAGGGCAACGACCAGGTCCGCTTCGAGACCGAGATCCGCGCGCTCGACCCCTCCCTCGAGATCATCGCCCCCGTCCGCGTCTGGGACCTCACCACGCGTGAGTCCGAGATGGACTGGGCCGAGGCCCACGACGTGCCCATCCCCGTCACCAAGAAGAAGCCCTACTCCATCGACGACAACCTCTGGGGCCGCGCCATCGAGTGCGGCGTGCTCGAGGACACCTGGAACGAGCCGCCCGCGGACATCTGGACGATGACCAACAACCTCGAGGACTGCCCCGCTGAGCCCGAGACCGTCGTCATCTCCTTCGAGCAGGGCGTTCCTTCCGCCATCAACGGCGAGAAGATGGACATCCTCTCCCTCATCCTTAAGGCCAACGAGATCGCCGGCCGCAACGGCTTCGGCCGCATCGACATGGTCGAGAACCGCGTCGTCGGCATCAAGTCCCGCGAGTGCTACGAGTGCCCGGGCGCCCTTCTCCTCATCCAGGCGCACGAGACCATGGAGCAGATGTGCCTCGACGTGAACACCCAGAAGACCAAGCGTGAGCTCGACGAGAAGTGGGCCGACCTGGTCTACGACGGCCTCTGGTTTTCCCAGGCCAAGCTCGCCATCGATGCCTACAACGACTTCACTTCTCAGTTCGTCACGGGCGACGTCCGCATCAAGCTCTGCAAGGGCGGCCTCTTCGTCGACGGCATGCGCTCGCCGTACAGCCTCTACGACTACGGCCTGGCCACCTACGACGAGGGCGACACCTTCGATCACACCGCTTCCCGCGGCTTCATTGCCCTCCACGGCCTCGAGTCCCAGACCTGGTCCAAGGTCCAGGGCCCCAAGAGCGGCCTCACCCCGGTCGACTAGGCTTCGGGCTGGTAATCTAATGTGAGTGAGCGGCGCGTCCGGTTGCTGTCCGGGCGCGCCGCGTTTATTTACGAACGAAAGGGGAGCTCAATGGCTCTTTGGGGCGGTAGGTTCGAGAAGGGCGTCGACGCTTTCACGCAGGAGTTCGGCGCATCTCTTGAGGTCGACAAGGCCATGGCGCAGCAGGACATCGCCGGCAGCCGCGCGCATGCAAAGATGCTCGCCGAGCAGGGCATCATTTCCGAGGACGACCAGGTGGCCATCGACGCCGGCTTGGCCGACATCTCCGGCCAGATCGAGCGCGGCGAGTTCGCGTGGGACGTCAACGACGAGGACATTCACATGGCCGTTGAGGGGGCCCTCACGCGCAACATCGGCACCCCGGGCGCGCGCCTGCACACCGGTCGTTCCCGCAACGACCAGGTTGCCACCGACATCCGTCTCTATGCCAAGGAGCTCTGCCAGCATCTTATTGAGGGCAACAATGCCCTGCGCCGCGTGCTTGTTGACGTTGCTGAGAAGAACTTTGATGTGGTCATGCCGGGCTACACCCACCTCCAGCACGCGCAGCCGGTGCTCTTCTCGCACCACATGCTCGCGTACTTCTGGATGTTCACGCGCGACCACAAGCGCCTCGAGGCCGCGCTCGACGCTGCCGACGCGAACCCGCTCGGCGCCGCGGCCCTCGCCGGCACGACCTACCCGTTGAACCGTCAGCGCACCACGGAGCTTCTGGGCTTCTCGCGCGCCATCCCCAACTCGCTCGACGCCGTCTCCGACCGCGACTACCTGCTCGACCTCGAGTACGCGTGCAGCGTGAGCATGATGCACTTGAGCCGCCTGTGCGAGGAGATCGTGCTGTGGAGCTCCACGGAGTTCGGTTTTATCACCCTCTCCGACAGCTACTCCACCGGCTCCTCCATCATGCCGCAGAAGAAGAACCCCGACTTCGCCGAGCTCACCCGCGGCAAGACGGGTCGCGTCTACGGCGACCTCATGGCGCTTCTTACCACGATGAAGTCGCTGCCGCTCGCGTACAACAAGGACCTCCAGGAGTGCAAGGAGGGACCGATGGACGCGGCCAAGACGCTCTCCGACTGCATGGAGATCGCGGCCGGCATGCTCGAGACCATGCAGGTTAACGCCGATGTCATGCTCAAGCAGGCCAAGACCGGCTTTACCGCCGCGACCGACGTGGCCGATTACCTTGCCAAGAAGGGCATGCCCTTCCGCGACGCCCACCGTGTGGTCGGCGAGCTCGTGCTCTACTGCGAGAAGAACGGCAAGGGCCTCGAGGACCTCACGGCCGACGAGTTCCGCGCCGCGAGCGAGCTCTTCGACGACGACATCGCCGCCGACCTCGATCCCGAGGGCATCGCCCGCGCCCGCACGACCTACGGCGGAACCGGCCACGAGGCCGTCCGTGCGCAGCTCGAGGAAGCCAAGGCCGCGCTGTAGGGCGCAGGTGGCGAGGGTTGCGTAACGGCGGCTTTTGCCTGCGGTTTATTTGCTTATTGCCAACAAAGAAGAGCGGCTCGGCCCATGCGGCCGGGCCGCTCTTCTTGCCTAGTCGGTCACGGTCAGCCGCGACGGATCGACCGTTCGAAGCCAGCAGAGGTAAAGCTCGGGCGCATGACTTTCCAGGATGCGGCCTACGTCGTGGCCACGCGTGACGGCTTTGTAGGTGGCAAGAACCCCGCTCACCATCGAGAAGTCCTCGATACTGGGCACTTCATCGGCAATGTCCTCGACGATCTGTGCCACGTCCTCGGCGTCCGCCGGGTCCGCGCCGGTCTCGCAGCCCTCGATGGCAAGAAAACGACGGCGTACCTCGGCAAAGTTCGCCTGAACCTCGGCATCGTCTCCGCCGGGAAGCCAATAATCGCGCCCATAACGCTGATAACCCCAGCTCGCAAGGGGTGTCTGCGGAATAAGGTCCGCGGGGTTCATGATGTTGAAGATGTTGTCGTAGGTCTTGGAGCGAGCGTCGGCGTTGCGCGTGACCGCGGGCGTGGCCAGCGCGTACGCATAGATGGACGATACGCTGAGTCCACCGCTCACGTCGTTGCCCGCCTCGTCGCTCGTCGTGCCGACGCTGCCCGTCGCTTCCTCGTCAAACGCGGCGGCCACAAGGTTTGTCATCGCCCCGCCGCGCGAGTGCCCGCAGAACAGCAGGCTCACCTCGCATGGCTCCTCGCCGGCAGCGGCATCTGCCGCCTGCACCTTCTTGAGGTATGCGCGCACGTCCTCCTCCATCGCGTCAGCTGCGACGGAGAAGCCGATGTGGTCCCCGTCGGCAGCCGCAGCGGACTCGGAGCGCCCTTCCAGGATGCCGGCGCGCAGGTTGGAGATCCATTCCGGCCCGAAGGTTCCGCGCGCCACGGCCATAACGAGTAGGCGCCGCTCGCCGGTGGTTGCGTTTGTTATATGCTTACTTGCGATGGTGTAGGCGGTTATGTTGCCTCCGCCGGGCTTAATCGCCTCGGCTACCTGGTCAATTACGGCGCTGCGATACGCGTAGCTCGCGGTGCTCGCCGTCTCGAATCCCAACTGAGAAAGAAGGTCGACCATGTAGTCGGGCCGCTCGGCCGAGAGCATGTAATGCTTCGACTCCGCGTTAGCCACAGCGGAGAGCACGGCTGCGGCCTGCGCAAGCCCGTCGTTGTAGGTGGAGGAATCCTCAAAGAACCAATCGTCGTTCCAGGAAAGCTCGGTGCTCGCAACGTAATCCTCGCTGGCCGCAAATACGCTGGTGAACTCCGCCGTGATCTCCACGTTTCCGTCTTCCGCCCGTGACGGCTCGGCGTGCTCGATGACCGTCGGCGTGCTGGCAAGAAACGCCGCCTCATCCGCCGCCGTGAGCCGCCCCCCGATGATTGCCGAGTAGACGACGGCGGGCACGACCAGCGCCGCGGCGGCAACCACGAGCTGCGCGATCCAGCCGCGCGAGCCCTTCTCGCCGCAATAGCTATGTTGTTCACAAACCTTCGTCGGTCTCTCGCCTCGGCTCTACCTGGTCGAACGCAGCTGTGCCTCGTCGATTGCCATGGTCCAGGCAATGTAGAGGTCGGGCGCGTGGCTGTGGATGATGCGGACCAGATTGTGTCCGTTCGTGAGCGCCCCGAGGGATTTAACCACGCCGAGCGGCGTGCCGAAGTCGGCGGGCGTAGGTGCGACCTGGCCGAGGTCCAAGACAATTTGGTCAACATCTTCGACGTCGCTCGGGTCGGACTGGGTGTCGCACCCCACAATCTGGCGGAAGCGCTCCTTGACCTCAGAAAACGTGGCGTCGAAACCGTCGGTGCCGAACTCGGGAAGCCATAGGTCGTGTCCGTAGCGGGAGAATCCCCAGCTCGCGAGGGGCATACGGGGAACGAGGTCGGCGGGGTTAAGCAGGTTGAATATGTTGTCGTAAAGCTCGCCGCGGCAATCCTCGTTGTCCGTGACGCCGGGCGTGGCAAACGCGTAGCAGTACACCGAGTCGCGGTGGATGTATGTGTTGGGGAGGTCGAGCCCCTGGGCGTCCGCGTTCTGTCCCTCCTCCGTGGCAAGAAGCCCCTCGAAGTTGCTGGACACCTGGTCCAGGTACGCGGCGGTGAGGTTCGCCGTGGCGCCTCCGCGCGAGTGGCCGCAGAGCAGCAGGCTCACGTCGCCGAGGTCGTCTTGCCCGAGTCCTTCGAGGTAGCTGTAGATGGCGCTCGAGAGCTCCATCGACGCTTCGGAGAACCCGGTGTGGTCGCCGCGGCCGAACGAGACCCCCTCGACGATGCCGCTCGAGATGCTCATCTGCAGGTTGGAGAGCCATTCGGTGCCGTAGCTGCCGCGCACCGCCACGACCACGAGGAGCTTCTTTTGGCCGGTGGTTGAGTTTGTGATGTGCTTGCTCGCTATGGTGTAGGCGGTGACGTCGGTTCCGTTGGGCTCGAAAACCGCCGAGAGCTGATCGATAATCTCGCTTCGGTACTCGTAGCTCGCGGTCGAGGCGTTCTCGAAGCCGAGCTGGGCGAGCAGGGACTCCATGTAGTCGGGCACGTTCGACCCTGCCTGGTAGTGGGCCGACTCCGAGTTGGCCACGGCCGAGAGGACCGCCGATGCCCGCGCGAGCTCGTGGTTGTAGGCGGTGGCGTCGCCAAAGAACCAATCGTCGTCCCAGGTAAAGCTCACGGTCGCCTCGTGGCCCTCCTCGGCGACGATGCTTGAGTAGGCGGCGTCGGCGAGGATACGGCTGCCGGAGTCGGGGCTGGCCTCGGAAGCGGTGCCGGCCTCGGCTCCGGCTCCCGTCGCGGCCCCCGCCCCGTCTGACCCGCGGACATCTTCGATAGGGGTGGGCTCGCCGATGGCGGCGGCTCCCGCGCGAGCGAGGGAGATTCGCCAGCTCACCACGCAGCCAAAGACGGTCACGCCAACGAACAGCAAGGCGCCCGCGGCAAGAAGGACGGTCCGCCGGCGGCGCCGACGGGCGAGCTTCTTGCCAGCGCTTTGTTCGCTGGTGCGTGTGTCTTTTGACCAGGCCACGTGGGTCTCCAATATTCGTCGGCGGTGACGCGAGGCGTTCGCCTCGCGCGGCTTGCTCGATAATACTTGAAGCCGAGCGCCGCCCATGCGCCCGAGCCCTTCCTTCAATCCCGAGGAAACCCGAGGAAAGCCTTGAACGACACCGAGAAGAACGCCTCCGCGTCCGGCCCCGCGTCCGCCGCCGGCCCCACGCCCGCCCCCGCCGCCGCAACGCCCGCGCCCGACGATCTCGCCTCCAAAGCCAACGACCTGCTCGTCCACGGCGACGGGACCTTCGCGCGCGGCCTGCGCTGGTACGGCATGTGGCTTACCGTGTCCGGCTGGCTGTCGCTCGTGCTCTTTGTCGTCATCAGCGTCCTTACCGGCGCGCTCGTCCTCTTGGCGTGGGGCGCCGACGCGAGCGGCGAGGTGCTGGGCGAGCTTCAGGACGCCTTCCAGGAGCTGCCCACGAGCACGCTGGTCGTGGGCCTCTCGGCACTGCAGCTCGTCGTCATGTTCCTCGATGCGTTTATTAGCCTCAAGCTGGGCAAATCTCTGCGCCGCAGCGTCCATCGCGGTGCCGCGGTGTGGTCGCGCCGCCTCATGTGGATCCAGCTGCTCGATCTCTCGCTCTCGTTCATGCTCATGGGCTTCTCGTGGACCTTCGCGTTCACGTTCGTAAAGATAGCCGCCCTGGTCATCTTCTCGATTGTGCTGGACCCGACCATCGCCGCCGAGAAGCACGTCAAGCATGAGGCCGAGCGCGCGCAGGACCTCGCCGCCGCCAAGAACGGTATGCTCGGGCGCGACCTCTCGGGCAAGGGGTACCTCCGCGTCGACTTCTACAACCTCTTTTGGATGTTCTTCGTCTGCTGCATCCTGGGGCTCATTCTCGAGGTTATCTGGCACATGACCGTGGTCGAGCCCGGCAAATACCAGGACCGCGCCGGCCTGCTCATCGGCCCCTTCTCGCCCATCTACGGCTTCGGCGCCGTCCTCGTCACCCTCGCGCTCAACCGCCTGTACAACAAGAACCCGCTCATCACGTTCGTGATCGCCGGCCTCGTCGGCGGCGGCTTCGAGTGGGCGACCGCGTTCTTTATGGAGGCGTCGTTCGGCATCACCGCCTGGAACTACTCCACCTACACGTACTTCGGTCTCATGCCCGATCCCGTGGCGGTCTTTACCGGCGGCCGCACGGCCACGATGTTCCTCGCCATCTGGGGTCTGCTCGGCCTCGTGTGGGTCAAGTTCGTGCTGCCCGTCATGCTCAAGGGCATCAACGTGATCCCGTGGGACTTCCGCTGGGGGCTGACCGCGATCGCAGCCGTCTTTATGATCGCCGACGGCCTGCTTACGCTGGGCAGCCTCGACTGCTGGTACGAGCGCGCGTCCGGCCTCGCGCCGTCTACGCCCGTCGAGAGCTTCTTTGCGGCGTACTGTGACGACGATTTTATGGAGAAGCGCTTCCAGTCCATGGAGATGAACGTGGACGGCTCGACGCGTAAGGACACCGTCCAGAAGAAGGTCGTGAGCAGCCAGGCGCAAGGGGAGCGTGCCGGCGCCAACCCGAGCGCGGCCGCGGCAGGGGAGTCCGCCGCGGCGGGTTCCGCCGCAACCGCGACGCAGACCGCTGGATAGCCGCGCCGCGCAGTCGGTCGTGGGCTTCTTGCCAACGTCGCGCGTAAACAGGGAGCCGCTGATAGAATGAACGCGTCTGGCCTGATCGACTCCTTGGAGGAAACCGCATGATCGATCGCTATACCCGCCCCGAGATGGGCCACATCTTCTCGCTGGAGAACAAGTACGCCGTCTGGCAAGAGATCGAGGTCCTGGCCTGCGAGGCCCACGCCGAGCTGGGCGAGAGCGGCATCACCCGCGAGGAGGCCGCCTGGATCCGCGAGCACGCGAAGTTCAACAAGGAGGAGGTCGACGCCATCGAGGCGGTGACCAACCACGACGTCATTGCGTTCCTGACCAACATGGGTTCCTACATCGACGCCGACGTGCCCGAGGGCGAGCCCAAGCCGTCCCGTTGGGTCCACTACGGCATGACCAGCTCCGACCTCGGCGATACGGCCCTCTGCTACCAGCTCGTCCAGGCCACTGACATCCTCATCGAGGACTGCAAGAAGCTCGGCGAGATCTGCAAGCGCCGCGCCTTCGAGGAGAAGGACACCCTCTGCGTCGGTCGCACCCACGGTATCCACGCAGAGCCCATGACCTTCGGCATGAAGTTCGGCAGCTGGGCCTGGGAGCTCAAGCGTGACCTCGACCGCCTCAAGGACGCCCGCAACAACGTGGCTTTCGGCGCCATCTCCGGTGCGGTGGGCACCTACTCCAGCATCGACCCGCGCGTCGAGGAGTACGTCTGCGAGCACCTGGGTCTCGTGCACGACCCGCTGTCCACGCAGGTCATCTCCCGTGACCACCACGCGTATCTCGCCGGCGTCCTGGCTACCGTGGCCGCCACCTGCGAGCGCATCGCGACCGAGATCCGCAACCTCCAGAAGACCGACACCCTCGAGGCCGAGGAGCCGTTCCGCAAGGGTCAGAAGGGCAGCTCCGCCATGCCGCACAAGCGCAACCCGATCACCGTCGAGAAGGTCTGCGGCCTTTCTCGCGTGGTCAAGGCCAACGCGCAGGTCGCCTTCGACAACGTGGCCCTCTGGCACGAGCGCGACATCTCCCACTCCAGCGCCGAGCGCGTCGCCCAGGCCGACAGCTTCATCGCGCTTGACCACATGTTCAGCTGCCTCACCCGCATCGTCGACGGCCTCGTGCTCTACCCGGCCCAGATGATGGCCAACCTGAACAAGACCCGCGGCCTCATCTACTCCTCCAAGGTTCTGCTGCACCTGGTTGACACGGGCATCACCCGCGAGGACGCCTACAAGATCGTGCAGGAGAACGCTATGGCCACGTGGCGAGAGGTCCAGCAGTGCGAGCCCGGCACCACCTTCCGCGAGAAGCTCGAGGCCGACCCGCGTTGCGGCAAGCTTTCCGCGACCGAGCTCGACGCCATCTTTGACCCGAAGGCGTTCCTCACCCGCGTCGACGTGGTCTTCGACCGCCTGGAGCAGCTCGAGTTCTAGGATTCGCCGGCAAGAAGCGCCAACCGTGCCGCCGTCCCTTCCGGGTCGGCGGCGTTTTTTGCTCGTGCGCCGCGCCATAAATGTGAAGTTACCGTGGCTAAGGAGTGGAAGAACACCGGCGACGCCGCACTTCCCGCTTCCGTTACCGTTCAGCTGAAGAAGAACGGCCAGAACTACGGCGCCCCCTTCCAGCTGACCGCCGCCGATGGTTGGGCCAAGACCGTTACCGTCCCCGCGGGCGCGGGTACGCTCACCTGGTCCGTGGTTGAGGATGCCGTGGAAGGCTTCAGCACTTCTTATAGCGCCGACGTCGCGGGTTCCGGCACCATTACGGTGACCAACACCTACACTGGTGCGAGGGGGAGCGACCAGTCGAAGGACGAGGCGAAGAAAGACGTGACGAAGAAGAGCGGCGAGAAGAGCCCTGCCAAGAAGTCCGGCACACCGAAGACCGGCGATGTGCTTCTTGGCGGCGGAGCGATCGCCGCGATCGCCGGGACCGGCGTCTTCGGAGTCGTCGCCTCCAGGATTCGCCGTAGGAAGTAAGTAACGGCGCATAACGTACGGCCGCAGCCGCCCCGAGCGATGGTTCGGGGCGGCTTTCTTGTGCCGTCGGGCGTCGAAAGGCGCGTTTTGGGGGCGTTGCCGGCGCCATGCCCGAGATATCCCACTTTAAATTTGGAATCGCTGAGTATCCAATGGTGGCCAACTGGGCAAACGCAGTCAAAAACGCCTTCGCTACTCATACTTTTGAATTTTAAAGTGGGATATCTCGGGCATGGTATCTACGTCAGGCCCCGCGGGGCCCGCTAAACGGTCCATAGCGGCGCAATTCGCTGCCGACCGCATCGATGTGGGCGAAAGGCCTGGGTACACTCGCAGCCAAGATACTCAGGACATCTGCCATGTGAATACGAGATAATAAAGACATCTATGAAACGGGTGAGCTGTCTGTAAAAGTCGGATGAGGAGCCTTGGCCGTCACGAGGGGTTTGCCGGCCGATTTGATTTGCAGAGGAGGAGTAATGTCTTTGTTTGGCAAGAAGCGCACTGATGGGCGCGGCCCCAACACAAAGAGCAAGGCGGCGGCGGTCGTACTGTCTGCACTGATGTTGTGGCAGTCGTTCGGTTCCTATACGCCCGCCTATGGAATTACGACCGAGGGGACGTCTGAGGCGCAGTCTGAGGTGACCGTCGATTCTCAGAACGAGAGCTCGGCCCTCGAGGCAACGGACCTGGATAGCTCTCCGCTACTGCGCGTGTCCCCGGGCTTCAACAAATTCACCATCACCCCCACCATCGAGCACGCGGACGTCGCGTATTTTGCGTATCACTCCGCGCAGGAAACGCAGGGCGTCACGTCCGAAAATTTTGAACGGGCCCAGAGCGGCGTGGCCATCACCATCGATAGGTTCAATTACAAAGACACGACAGCATTTACGACCGACTGGGGCGACGGCTACGTCTTGTTCTTCATTAAGCCTGAGGATGGCTATCTGCTCACTGATATCGGCGCCTCCGGAAACGGTGACTTCTACAGCCTGCAGGACGATAACGAAACGTTCGGCAACATCAAGGATTACCCCGGCCTGAGCAACGTTGTTACTGCTGCGAAGGATGCGGGCTACATTGGCGTTTTCGGTTGGAGCAGAAAGGCCGGTTCGACGCAGGAGTACGAAGTTTCCACTGCAATCAAGGGCCAGAGCCCGGACCTTGTGGTTTCGGCGAAGAGCGACAAGGAAACCGTTAAGACTGGCGATACCCTCACCTTCACTGTGACCCTCACTCCCCAGAAGCCGGATACCAAGAAGGACGTCACGATCTCTGACGTCAAGGTTAACAGCGCAACCATCAACGGCAAGGACGTTGAGATTGACAACCTCGAGCGCACGGATGACGGGACCTACGAGGGTACCGTCAGCTATACGGTTGACGAGGAGAACTATGCCCAGGATGAGGTGACCCTTAACGTCAACGCTTCCACGACTTATTCGGTAAAGACGAGCATGCTGGCCGGTTCGAGCGTGACGACCTGCGCGACGATTACCAAGGACGCATCCTGCACGTGCAAGGTTGTCAATAAGAGCCTCGTTGCGGTCAAGACCGTGACTTCCAAGCCTGCCGACGGCAAGGCTTACAAGGTCGGCGAGACCGTGAACTTTGAGGTCAAGGTGACCAACAACGGCAATCAGACGCTTGCTGATATCAAGGTAAACGACCAGCTCGCGGGCGCTAAGCTTGCGGCGGGGGAGAGCGCGACCATCGAGAAGCTCGCTCCGGGCGAGACCGCGACCCTGCACTACAGCTACACGATCCAGCAGTCCGACCTCGGCCACAGCTTCAAGAACGTCGTGACCGCGAAGGCTTCGGACGGCACCGCGACCACGACCGAGTCCGAGACCGTTCCCGTGGCCGATGCGGAGAAGAAGTCCGAGACGAAGAAGTCCTCTGACAAGAAGTCCACGGACAAGAAGACCGGCACCCCGAAGACGGGCGACGTGCTTCTTGGCGGAGGAGCGATCGCCGCGATCGCCGGGACCGGCGTCTTCGGCGTCGTCGCTTCCAGGATCCGACGCAAGAAGTAATCAACGGCGCATAACGTACGGCCACAGCCGCCCCGAGCTCAACGAGCCCGGGGCGGTTTCCCTGCCGAGGTGGTGCCACTTCGGCAAGAAACGCGCCGAGGTGGTGCAAAAACGAGCGGTGAAGCGCTCCAGGTGGTGCCGGAAGTACCACCTGGAGCCAAGTACCACCTCACGGCTCCGCGGCCGGTGAGAAACGAACGAAACTCCGCGTCCCGTGCTCGCCGCGTTCTTGCCCCATGCCCCGCCGCGAAGGCCGCCCGTCCGCCGCGGGTATACTGGGACCCGCAATCAAAGAGAGGGGATTCGCAATGCAGCACGTTGATTTTCGCCCGCGCGGGGTCTGCTCGCGCCTGATTCACATCGACCTTTCCGATGACGGCAAGACGATCGAGGCCGTCAATTTCGAGGGCGGTTGCTCTGGCAACCTCTCCGCCATCTCCAAGCTCGTGGCCGGCCGTCCGACCGAGGAGATTGCCGAGATCCTTAAGGGCAACGTCTGCGGCCCGCGCAAGACCTCGTGCGCCGACCAGTTCTCGCAGGCGCTTCTTCAGGCGATGGACGCCATCCAGGCCGGTGAGGCCGCGGGCTCCGAAACCGCCGCCGCGCCCGCGCCCGACGCCCCCGTCGCCGCGAACTAACCGCAGGTAAAGCAGGTCATCATGCGTCTTCCCAAGGTCTCAAGGCGAGGATTCTTCAAGGCATCCGCCGCCGCGGGCGTCGCCGGCGCCGCGGTGGGCGTTCTTTCCGCGTGCGGATCCGACAACCAGACCGACGACAACGAGCCCGTGGTCGTCGACTCCGACTCCGCCGTGAGCGTGACGGCCGACGACTCGCCCTACGAGTTCACCGACGACTACGGCTTCACGCTTGAGGCCACCTGGACTTTGCCGCTCGGCACCGTCCTGCGCCCCGCCGAGGGCAACTGGATCCCGGCGACCGTCGCCGGATCGTCGGCCATTCCCATGGTCAAGGGTGGCGCCTTCTCCGTCGAGACGGGCACCCTCGCGGAGGTCGTGACCGAGACGCAGAGCACCGCGACCACGGCCGTCATCTACGACGTCGCCTGCTCTGACTCGGTCTACGCCTGGGTCGAGCTCGACACCGTCGATCGCTCCTGGTCGCTTTACGGCGCCAAGTTCAGCGATGGGGCGCTTTCCGGCGACCCAAAGAAGCTCTGGGACGGCACCTCGGACTACGACCCCGCGCCTCTTGCTTGCTCCGGTTCCAAGGTCATTTGGCAGATTCAGCCCTCGCTTTCCGGCAAGAAGACCTCCGAGCACTCCTACTGCTACGTGTGGACCGCCGGCGACGACAAGGCTCGCCAGTGCGTCGAGTCTCCGGGCCGCTTTGCCACCAAGCCGACCGTCTCGGGCGGCAACTGCATCCTCGTCCCGCGCGTCAAGGCCGACGAGGGCACCTACTACGGCGTCACCGCCTACAGCATCTCGAGCGACCTGTCGTCGCAGGTAGACCAGCTTATCTTGCCGGCGAGCGTCAAGCCGTTCCGCGCCACGCGCGTCGGCGAGAAGTTCGTCGTCAGCATCGAGGCGAGCTACAGCACGGGCGGGCTTCTTTCCAAGATGGGCACCTACATCGGCACGCGTTCGGACGGGTTCGTCAAGGTCGACCGCGAGCCGTCCGAGTGCCCGGCGGGCAAAGACGGGCTCTACGTCATAAAGAGCCGCTCGTCCTATGTGGTGGTCGGCACGGAGGAGCAGAAGTACTCGTCGCTGGTATCCATCGACCGCGCCGTCGACTACGGCGATTACCCTGCCCGCTGCGGAGACTGCGACACGTTCGTCACCTTTGCCACGGTCAAGGATGCCGACACCGGATACCCCGCTTCCGTAACGGTTCGCGCCTTCCGCCTTAACGCCTGAGCCGCGCGCCCTTCGGTGGGGTAAACTGGAAGCAATGCGGGCACTGTGCCCATCAAAAACGGGTCCTCGGGCCCAGTACAAAGAAGAACTTACGCTAGGGAGGCCACATGGCTTCGGATGAGAAGAAGATTCTGCTGGTAGAGGACGAGAAGGCCATCCGCGACGCGGTTGCTGCCTACCTCGAGCGCGAGAACTACATCGTTCGCGGCGTCGGCGACGGTCAGTCGGCGGTCGAGGAGTTCGAGAAGCACACCTTCGATCTCGTGATCCTCGACCTCATGCTCCCCAAGCTCTCGGGCGAGCGCGTCTGCCGCGCCATCCGGGAGACCTCCAACGTGCCCATCATCATGCTCACCGCCAAGGGCGAGGTCGAGGACCGCATCATCGGCCTTGAGCTCGGCGCCGATGACTACCTCATCAAGCCGTTCAGCCCGCGCGAGCTCGTGGCCCGCGTGCGCGCGCTTCTTCGCCGCGCCCACACCGAGACCGAGCCGGCGCTCGAGGTGCTCGACTTCGGCGACCTCGTCATCGACATCAGCGGCCACAAGGTCCTCGTCGAGGGCAAGGAGGTCGACCTCACCGCCTCCGAGTTCAAGCTGCTCACCACCCTCGCGCGCTACCCGGGCCGCGTGTACACGCGCATGGAGCTCGTCGAGAAGGTTCTCGGCTACGACTTCGAGGGCTACGAGCGCACCATCGACTCCCACGTCAAGAACCTGCGCGCCAAGCTCGGCGACGACCCGCGCAACCCGCGCTGGCTCTACACTGTCCACGGTGTCGGGTATCGCTTCGAGTCCCCGGACAAGGGCGAGTCCAAGTAAAGATAAACACGGGCGAGGGGCGCGTGCGGGCCGTTTCGGGTCCGGCGCGCCCCTCGCTGTTGCCGCAGGGAGGTTCACGTGGCGGCCAGGTTCGTCATCGGAAAGAACGCACGCGACGACGAGGGCTCAAAGAAGCCCTCGTCTCGTAACTCGTGGAACACCATCAAGCCGAAGCCCGCGCGCGGCGCGTCGTTCTCGACGAGCATGACGCTCGCGTTCGCGCTTATTGCCGTGATGATGGCGCTGATTTTCGTTGTGGTGCTGTCCGTGGTGTGGGGCGGGCAGTTCTCGTCCTACACGCGGCAGAACATGCAGTCCATCGCCGACTCGACGGCCGAGTCCATCTCGGGCGCATACGAGCGCGAGGGCAAGTGGACGGCCGACGTGCTCAACCTCGCCGGCGCGGCCTCGAGTGTCTCTTCCGACATCGGCGTGCAGGTGCTCGACGCCGAGGGCGGCGTCCTGTACGACGACACGTGGACGAGCGACGGCGTCTCCTCCAAGGTGGGGGCCGACGGAGCGGTTATGCCGCAGACCGTCGCGTCGCTCGCCCCGACCGGGGCCGACTCCGTGGTTTCGTCCGAGGTCCATGGCGCGGACGGAGAGAAGGTCGGCGAGGTGCGGCTGTGGGCGTTCGGCTCCGATGCGCTTCTTACCACCGCGGACTCGGCGTTCAAGGTGGGCTCGTTCCAGGCCATCACCATCGCGGCCGTCGTGGGCGTTATCCTGGCCTGCGCATTGGGTTACGTGACGTCGCGCAAGATGGCGATGCCCATCCAGAAGATCACCCAGACCGCCAGGCAGCTGCGCAATGGCGACATGACCGCCCGCTCCGGCGTGAGCGGCCCCGACGACATTGGCCAGCTCGGCGAGACCTTCGACGACATGGCTTCCACGCTTGAGCGCGACATCAAGCTCGAGCACCGCCTTACCGGCGACGTGGCTCACGAGCTGCGCACCCCGCTCATGGCGATGCAGGCCACGGTCGAGGCTATGCAGGACGGCGTGCTGCCGGCCGACGACGAGCACTTCGAGACGGTGGCGTCCGAGGTGCGGCGCTTGTCTCGCCTGGTGGACGCTATGCTCAAGCTGAGCCGCCTCGAGAACAACTCCACCGAGCTCAAGACCGAGCGGACCGACGTGATCTACCTGCTGCGGAGCCTCGTCTCGAGCCAGCACGCGCTCTTCCACGAGAAGGGCCTCCACCTGCGGTTTATTAACGAGACGGGCCGCGACGAGCTGATGGCCGACATCGATGGCGACCTCATTCGCGAGGCCGTGGTCAACCTCATGAGCAATGCCATGCGCTACACGGACGCCGACGGCTACGTGAAGGTCTCGGTGCGACTCGAGCGCGGCGACGTGCTCATCTCCGTGCAGGACACGGGTATCGGCATCGCCAAGGAGGACATCCCGCAGACCTTCTCGCGCTTCTGGCGCTCCGACGTTAGCCGCGAGCGCGTGAGCGGAGGCCTCGGCGTGGGCCTCTCGCTGACCAAGGAGATCATCGACAAGCACAACGGCACGATCCTCGTCGAGTCCGAGCTGGGCCGCGGCACCACCTTCACGCTGCGCATCCCGCGCGACCAGAAGCGCCGCAACCTCGCTCAGGCCATCCAGGAGGGCTAGCGATCGGTCTTCGGGGCTTCTGGCAAGCTGAAACCGCTGACGGGATTGTGACGGCAGTTATCGGTTCATTTTGGGCTCGAAACTGCCGCTACAATCCCGTCAGTATTTTTGGCTAGCTGAAGCGGCGAGAAGCGCGACAAGAGATGCGGCGAGAAGTGCGGCAAGCTCAGCGCCGCCGCCGAGTCTGATTCTGTGGGGCGCCCGCGAACACGCGCCGCGCAGACCGGGCTGTCGTATACTTTTGTACGTTATGGAACAAGGCGACGAAGCAGAGTCGCCGGCCAACGAAATCGAGGTATTCGATGTCCGAGATTCAGAAGCGCCCGGATTCCCACGGCAAGGTGCGCGACATCTACGATTGCGGCGACAGCCTGCTCATGGTCGCGTCCGACCGCATCTCCGCGTACGACTTCATCCTTCCCGACGAGATCCCCCACAAGGGCGAGATCCTCACCCGCATTTCCGCGTTCTGGTTCGAGCGCTTCGCCGACCTCATGCCCAACCACATGATCTCCTGCGACGTCGCCGACTTCCCGGCCGAGTACCAGCAGTACGGCGATTACCTGGCCGGCCGCTCCATGCTCGTCAAGAAGGCCGAGACCCTGCCCATCGAGTGCATCGTCCGCGGCTACCTCACCGGTTCTGGCAAGAAGACCTACGACGCCGACGGCACCGTCTGCGGCATCAAGCTTCCCGAGGGCCTGACCGAGGCCTCCAAGCTGCCCGAGCCCATCTTTACCCCGTCCACCAAGGCTGAGCTCGGCGACCACGACGAGAACATCAGCTTCGAGCGCTGCGCCGAGATCGTGGGCGCCGACATGGCCGCTCAGCTGCGCGACGCGTCTCTTGCCATTTACAAGGCCGCGGCCGAGTACGCGGCGACCCGCGGCATCATCATCGCCGACACCAAGTTCGAGTTCGGCGTCATCGACGGCAAGCTCACCCTCATCGACGAGTGCCTGACCCCCGATTCCAGCCGCTTCTGGCCGGCCGAGGGCTACACCGAGGGCCAGGTCCAGCCCAGCTACGACAAGCAGTACGTCCGTGACTGGCTGCGCGCCAACTGGAACATGGAGGGCGAGCCGCCCCGCATTCCGGCCGACGTCATCGATGGAACCTCCAAGCGCTACCAGGAGGCGTTCCAGATTATTACCGGCACCGAGTTCGAGCCCAAGGGGGTCTAATGTCTCTGCGCGACACTATTGAGGGGGCCCGCGACGAGGCCAAGGTCACCGTCGACACGATGGCCAAGAAGCCCAAGGAAGAGAAGCCCGCCGAGGGCGAGAAGCCCGTCGCCGCTTACGACCCGTTCAAGAGCGGCAAGTCTTCCGCGGCCGGCGCAAAGCCGAGCCGCGAGGCCGCGGCGTCCGTGCGCATGGAGGGCGAGCGTTCCAAGAAGAACCCCGTCACCATGACCAAGGAAGAGAAGAAGGCCGCCCGCGCTGAGGAGCGTCGCCTCGAGGACCGTCGCAACACCGCGTACGACTACATCCTCAAGAACGACCCCGACTATGCCAAGACCAACAAGACTTGGTGGATCCTGCTCGGTGTCGGCTTCGCGATGACCATCGTCTCGCTGGTCTTCACCTACGTGCTCGGCGACGAGGGCGGCATGGGCATCGTCGCCGTCGTCTCGCTGGTGCTTGCGTACGCGTTCATCATCGCTGCGTTCGTGTATGACTTCAGGAAGCGCCGCAAGTTCCGCCGCGCCGCCGAGAAGCGCCTGCAGGGCATGAACGACAAGAAGGTCGCCGACTTCGTCAAGGCCGAGAACGCCAAGGCCATTGCCGCCGACGCGCAGAAGGAGGCCGAGAAGGCCGCCAAGAAGGCCGCGAAGGGCGAGTAAGGCACCCGCGATAGGGTAGCCGATGACCTACAGTGGTCCTCGTGCTACACTAATCATTCCATGCCTTCGTAGCTCAGGGGATAGAGCACGGCTCTCCTAAAGCCGGTGTCGGCGGTTCGAATCCGTCCGGGGGCACCATGATAAAACAGCAGGTCAGCGGCTTCGTGCGGCTGACCTGCTTCTATTTTGCGGGTATCGCCGACGACGCTGAGCAAACCGTTCGGCCTGCATGTCAGCTCATTGCTACCGCAACAACTCATACTGAGAGGAGGGCGATACATCGGCACGCTCGTCAGGCAGGGGGATGGCGATGCAGAACAACGCTGCGCACATGCTGGCTCCGGAGCGGCGCGCACGCATCTTGGGGATGCTGCGCGGCGGCACGACGCTGCTCATTTCCGATGTGGCGCGTGAGCTCGGCGTTTCCACGGTTACGGTGCGCGGCGATTTCGACTATCTCGAAAAAGAAGGCTACCTTCACCGCATCCATGGCGGCGCAGTGCCTGTGGAGGACTATGCGGCCTCGCTCGTCGCTTCTCGCAAGAAGGCCCACCTCAAGGAGAAGCGCGCCATCGCCCAGGCCGCGGCCAAGCTTGTCGGCGACGGTGAGACCATCCTCGTCGGCGGCGGAACGACGACGCTGGAGCTTGCCCGTGCGTTGGCGGACCGCGCAAACGTGACGGTCGTCACGAACGACTGCCGCATCATTGAGTTTGGAACCCGCGAGTGCCCGGCGCTCACCATGGCAGGGACGGGTGGTATTCTCTCGCGCGATCGCGCGTGCTTCTACGGCCAGATACTCGAGGCGAGCATCGCGGACATGCTGTTCGACAAGGTCTTCATAGGCGCGGATTGCTTTAACCCGCAGTTTGGGTTCCTGACCTCGCTGGAAGAGGCTTCTCAGGTCAAGCGAGCGTTTCTTGCCCACGGGCAAACCAAGGTCATCCTTATGGATGCTTCAAAGGTCGGCGAGGGACGTTCATACACACGCTTCGCGAAACCCGATGACGTGGACCTGGTTTTCGTCGACGTCGACCCTGGCGGGGCCATCGCGTCGTCCACCTCGGCCCGTGTCGTGGAGTGCCTGCGGAGATGACGTTGGCTGCGCTGCAAGGTTTTGCGCCAAGTGCGACGCAAAGGGGGTTTCGCTGCAAGGTTTTGCGCCAAGTGCGACGTGATTCGGCGGCAAAACGGTCTGCGTGCCGGCCGTAAAGCAGATTTATCTGGGGTTTTGCGCGAAACTGGCCTACGAGATGTCTGAACTACGTCGCATTTGGCGCAAAACCTTGCAGCGATGGTGCCCGAACGTCGCACTTGGCGCAAAACCTTGCAAAGCGGTAGCGGCACGGCCGAGCACGTCCACCGCCGTTGCCATCACGCCGAAGCGTTGCCCATAAAGAGGAGCCCGTGATGTGCGCATTTGTGCGCGCATCACGGGCTCTCTAGCAGCTAAATATGTTTGGCTTGTGTTATTCGACGGTCACGCCGGCGTAGACCTCGTCCCAGCGCCCCATCGGTAGATGCCCGGTCTTGGGGTCCATCGCGTTCAGGGTCCCGCAGGTGTTGCCCAGGCGCAGAACCTCGGCGGGCTCGGCTCCGGCGGCGATGCCGTGCGCGAAGCCGGCGATGGTCGAGTCGCCCGAACCGGTCGCGTTGACGCACTCGATGCGCGGCGGCACGGCGCGGAACACCTTGCCGTCGTGGAAGGCGGCCGATCCAGCCGCGCCCATGGAGACGACGACCCAGGCCACGCCGTCGAAGCGCCCGTCCTCCTCGATAGCGGCTTTGATCGCGTCGAGGTCGCCCGGCTCGAACTTCTTGCCAAGAAGCCCACCGAGTTCGGTCAAGTTGGGTTTGACCAGGTAGGGCTTAGTATCGGCCGCGAGAGCCGCGTCGAGCGAAGCGCCCGAGGTATCAAGAAGCACCTTGGCCCCGGTCTCGGTCGCGATGCCCACGAGCTCGGCGTAGTAGCCGGCGTCCACGCCGCGCGGCAGGCTGCCGGACATGGTCACGACGTCGGCGCGCGCCGCGAGCTCGCGGAACTTCTCGGTGAACCCGGCCAGCTCGTCGGCCGAGACCTCGGGGCCGGACTCGAGGAACTCGGTCTGGTTGCCCTCGTGCAGCACGGCGATGCACACGCGGCTCTCGCCCGCGATCTGCGCGAAGTCGTGCTTGACGCCGTCCTCGTCCATGCGGTCGGCGAGGAACATGCCCATCTTTCCGCCGAGAAGCCCGGTGGCCACCACGTCGTCGCCCAGCTGGCCGAGGACGCGGGTCACGTTCAGGCCCTTGCCGCCTGCGGTCTTGATGGGCGTCACGCGGTTGACGTCGTCGATCACGAGCGGCCCGTCGAGCGGGTAGGACGTGTCGATCGACGGGTTCATGGTTACGGTGAGGATCATCGAAGCCGTCCCCTACGCGCGGCCGGTGGAGCCAAGGTTGTCCATGTGGGACGCAACCACGTCGTAAATCTCCTGCATACCGGGCTTGTTCGGCTTTTTGGGGTCGAAGCAGCCGGGGTTCTCGGCCATGTAGCCCATGAAGCCCTTGGTAAAGGCCTGGCGAAGCTCGGTGGCGTAGTTGACCTTGCAGATGCCGTTGCGGATGGCCTCGGCGACCTGATCGTCGGGCACGCCGGAGGTACCGTGGAGCACCAGCGGGATCTCGAGGCGGGAACGGATGGCCTTCAGGACCTCCTGCTCGATGTGCGGGGTGCCCTTGTAGACGCCGTGCGCGGTGCCGACGCCGACGGCGAGCGAGCTGCAGCCGGTGCGGGCGACGAACTCCTCGGCCTCGTCCGGGTCGGTATAGGGGCTCTCGCCCTCGACGGCCGGGCCGTCGTCCTCCTTGCCGCCGACCTTGCCGAGTTCGGCCTCGACGGGGATGCCGAGCGGGGCGGCGACCTTGGTCACCGACGCGGTGAGGGCGATGTTGTCCTCAAAGGTGTCGTGAGAGCCGTCGATCATGACGGAGGTGTAGCCGGCGTGGATGGCCTGGATGCAGCGGTCGAAGCCGTCGCCGTGGTCGAGGTGGATGGCCACGGGCACGCTCGCGGCGTCAGCGGCCACCTTGCACATGGCGGCGAAGTAGTCGAGGTTGGCGTACTTAACGGTGCCGGGGGTGGTCTGCATGATGACCGGGGACTTCTTGTCCTCGGCGGCGCGGATGACGGCCATGACGAACTCGAGGCTCTCGACGTTGAAGGCGCCGACGGCGTAGTGGCCGGCCTGCGCGTCCTTGAGCATCTGGGTGGTGGTTACGAGCATGTTCGACTCCCTTCGACTGCCGGCGCTGGCCGGCAAGATGAACGTGGGGCCATTGTATTTCCGCCGGCCGGCGGCTGTGGAGATAAGCGCAGGTGGCCGGCCGTGTTGAGCGATTCCAATGGAAAGAAAACGTAGCCATGCGTTCCTTCCGCGTGCACATCCGGGCAAGAAACCAGGGTCGGTTAAAGCCCCGCTTTTCCAAGCGAAAGCAAAAACAATGTGCTAACTTGCTTCTAACGCAAGCAAAGGAAAACACACTTCCTACATATCTGCGAGTACGTGCTGCTGGGCGGCCTGCCGCCAAGTTGTCGCCAACCAAAGCAAAAGGAGCCGCCACATGAGCCCGATGTCGTCCGACGAGCGCCGCGTCGCCATCCTCTCCATGCTGGAAAGGGACGCATCGGTGCAGGTCGCGCAGCTTGCCGAGGTGTTCGGCGTCTCCCGCGTGACGGCTCGCGCCGACCTCGACGCGCTCGAGCGCGACGGCAAGCTGCGCCGGACGCATGGCGGCGCGACCTCGCTCTCGCGCACGCTCACGGTGAGCGTGCAGGACAAGCGCGTGAACGTGAACGTAGAGGCAAAGCGGGCGATCGCCCGTCGCGCGGCGCAGCTCGTCGAGGACGGCGACGCGGTGCTCGTCGATTCCGGGACCACGGCGCTGGAGTTCGTGCGCGCGCTCGCGGGGCGCTCGGGGGTGACCCTTATAACGGACGACTTCACCATCGCCGACTTCGTCGACCGATCGATGCCGGCGATGGACGTGATTATGCTCGGCGGTAGCCTGCGCAAAGGCCACCGCTACACCGACGGGCCCATCGCGCTGCGCTCGCTGGAGATGCTGAGGCCCGACAAGGCCTTCATCACGCCGACCGCCTACGCCCCGGGCCGCGGCCTGATGACGAACAACCAAGAGATGGCCGAGCTCAAGCGGACGTTTCTTGCCTGCGCCGAGAAGACGTACGTGCTGATGGACGCTACAAAGGTGGGGGCGCGCGGGCTTATGTGGTTCGGCACGCTGGCGACTGTCGACGCGGCGGTCATGGATGCTGACCCCGACGGAGCCGTTGCCGCCGACCTCGAAGATGCCGACTGCGAGCTGATCTTTGCCGAGTAAGTGCATGTGAAGTGGCCGCGCGTGTTAAGCCCGGCGTGCTTTCGATTCTTTGCGTTTGCGGTGTAACGGCGACTGGGCGGTGCCCGTGCGGGCTTCTCTTGCCGTGTTATGGGATTGATTCCAGCTTTGAATAACGGCCTGCTCTGGGCAGTGGTGTCACAACTGGTATCAGATGATAGAACCACTTAAAGAGCCGCTGTCTTCACATAAAGCAAAGTAAACGAAAGACTTTTACCGTCGAATCTGGCGAAAAACAGCACATGTTTTGATGTGTAACCTGAAGTAAACATGCAGGTAAACAGGACAAAACGCCGCGAGCGGTAGTCTTTTGACGTCAAACGGCAAATTTTCTCATTTGCAGAACTTGTGAAGGAGTTTTGGAGCGCTCGACGCTATAGTGGCCTTACTGAATCCATGGTTACAACCAGTTAATAGAACCGCAGCACTGCGCAACACTCACGGCACTTAAACGAAATCCAAGGCTCGTAGGGTACTTCTCAACAAACACAAGACGGCCCGGGGCCTTACCTGAAGGAGAAACACAACATGGTTGGATGCATCCTCACTGGACACGGAACCTTTGCCGAGGGACTCGCCGGCGCGCTCGAGATGGTGGGCGGCCCGCAGGAGTCCTTCGAGGCCGTTCCGTTCCACGAGGATGAGGCCGGCACGTTCGGCGAGAAGCTCGCCGACGCCATCGCCCGCATGGCCGCCTCCTCCGACGGTGTCCTCGTGTTCTGCGACCTTATGGGCGGCACGCCGTTCAACCAGGCGATGATTGCCTCCGCGTCCGTCCCCAACGTCGAGGTCGTCACCGGCACCAACCTCCCCATGCTGCTCGAGGCCCTCTCGACCCGCATGCCCGGCTCCACCCTCGACGAGCTTGTCGAGTGCGCCGTCGCCGCCGGCAAGATGGGCGTCGACCACAAGAAGCTCGAGGTCGCCGACGACTCCGACGACGATCTCTTTGGTGAGGAGGATGGTCTGTAATGCCCAGCTGGGACAACATCCTTGCCTCCTCGATCGTCCTTCTGACCTTCCTGCTGATCGTCGGCGTCATCCTCACCGTGGTCAATTACCTGCGGATGCGCAAGCAGAAGGACTATTACAAAGGCGTCCATACCGAGCTCGCCGTCGGCAAGAAGGTCGCCTTCTCGAGCGGGCTTATCGGCAAGCTCGTTCGCGTCGGCAAGGAGACCTGCGACATCGAGGTCAAGTCCGGCGCCGTCATCGAGGTTTCCCGCTACGCCATCCAGGAAGTCTTGGACAAGTAGTAGCGGTATCGCAAGTAGGTACTGAGAGCTCCCGAGGGAGCACGTAGAGAGGAAGCCATCATGGCAGAGCCCAACATCGTTCTTGTTCGCATCGACAACCGCCTCATTCACGGCCAGGTCGCTACGCAGTGGACCTCCACGGTCGGCGCCAACCTCATCCTCGTGGCCAACGACGAGGTTGCCGGCAACAAGATGCGCCAGAACCTCATGAACATGGCCGCCCCGCAGGGCGTCGCCACCCGTTACTTCTCCATCCAGAAGACCATCGACGTCATCTTCAAGGCGGCGCCGCGCCAGCACATCTTCATCGTCGTCGAGACCCCCGAGGACGCCCTGCGCCTCGTCGAGGGCGGCGTGCCCATCAAGAAGCTCAACATCGGCAACATGCACATGTCCGACGGCAA
The DNA here is from genome assembly GCA_963640745.1 of Paludibacteraceae bacterium. Lineage (GTDB taxonomy): Bacteria > Actinomycetota > Coriobacteriia > Coriobacteriales > Atopobiaceae > Paratractidigestivibacter. The sequence continues at coordinate 20,391 of CAVIBB010000003.1, read as the reverse complement.
GCGCCAGGTCGCCACGTCCGTGGCTGTCGACGACAAGGACGTCGCCGCCTTCAAGGCGCTGCAGGACAAGGGCGTTGAGCTCTCGATTCAGCGCGTGCCCTCCACGCCCGTCGAAGCGACCGACAAGCTCTTCTCGTAAGCAAAGCTCCGGGCGGGTATTCGCGACCCGTGACACATGGTTCTACCCGCGGGTTCGCGGCTGAACATAGTCAATAGGTTCCCCTAAAGGAGGGGAAGACAAAAAGGAAAGGAGGAGCAAAGATGGAATACTCAGTCATTCAGGTGGCTCTGGTCTTCATCGTCACGTTCATCGCGGCTATCGACCAGTTCAGCTTCCTCGAGTCTCTGTATCAGCCGATCGTCACTGGCATGGTGATCGGCCTCATCCTGGGCGATGTCCAGACCGGCCTCATCGTCGGCGGCACCTACCAGCTGATGACCATCGGTAACATGCCGATCGGAGGTGCCCAGCCCCCCAACGCCGTCGTCGGCGGCATCATGGCTGCGACGCTCGCGATCTCTCTGGACCTCGACCCGAACGCGGCCGTTGCGATGGCCATCCCGTTCTCGCTCCTGGGCCAGTACGGCGTGACGCTCATCTTCACCATCATGTCCCCGCTTATGTCCAAGTGCGATCAGTACGCTGCTGACGCCAACCCCAAGGGCATCGAGCACATCAACTACCTCGCCATGGCGCTCCTCGGCCTCATCTTCGGCGTCGTCGTCACCCTGTTCTTCATCGGTGGCGCCACCATGGGCCAGGCTGTTGTCGACGCGATCCCCGCTTGGCTCTCCGGCGGCCTCTCCGCTGCTGGCGGCATGATGCGCTTCGTCGGCTTCGCCATCCTGCTCAAGTTCATGATGTCTCGCGACATGTGGGGCTTCTACTTCATGGGCTTTGGCCTTGCCCTTGTCGTCTCCAACATTGAGGCGCTCGCTACCCCTGCTCTGCTCATCCTGGCCTTCATCGGCTTCGGCATCGCTTTCTGGGACTTCCAGCAGCAGACCGAGCTGAAGGGTGCCGTTGCTATTCAGGACGGAGGTGAGGAGGATGGCATCTAACGCCACTACCTACAAGAACCTCACGCCGGCCGCTGATCTCGATCAGGCGACTTTGAACAAGATGGCGTGGCGCTCCTGCTTCCTGCAGGGCTCCTTCAACTACGAGCGCATGCAGGCCGCTGGCTGGCTCTACTCCATTCTCCCGGGCCTCGAGAAGATCCACACCGACAAGGATGACCTTGCCACCTCGATGACCCACAACATGGAGTTCTTCAACATCCACCCGTTCCTGGTCACCTTCGCCATGGGCATCTGCCTGTCCCTTGAGCAGAAGAAGGCCGACATCCCGACCATCCGCGCCGTCCGCGTCTCCCTCATGGGCCCGCTCGGCGGCATCGGCGACGCCCTCTTCTGGATGACCCTCGTGCCGATCCTCGCGGGCATCACCTCCCAGATGGCCATCGCTGGTAACCCCGCCGGCCCGATCATCTTCCTGGTCGTCTTCAACGTGATCCAGTTCGCCATCCGCTTCGGCCTGATGAACTGGTCCTACAAGATGGGCACCCAGGCGATCGACGCCCTCATGGACAACATGCAGGCGTTCACCCGCGCGGCTTCCATCCTCGGCGTCTTCGTCGTCGGCTGCCTGACCGTCACCATGGGCGGCACCCAGATCGCGCTGACCCTCCCCAACGGCTCCTCCGAGTCTTATGTGGCCCACACCTGCGTTGTCGATACCGATGATGTCTCTGACTTCGAGGTCATCGCTACCAACGACGAGGGCACCACGACCTCCGGTATGGTCGACGCCGAGGGCAACGCCCTCTCCGGCACCGACGCTTCCGGCGCTGCTGTCGAGGCTGGCTCTGTGGACCTGGGCAACGGCAAGAGCGAGGTTACCTACATGGAGCTCGTGACCACCCCGGTCACCGTTGACTTCGCCTCCATCCTCGACTCGATCTGCCCGAAGCTCATCCCGCTCGCGCTGGTCATGCTGCTCTACTACCTCTTCGCCAAGCACAACTTCACCCCGATGAAGGGCATCGTCCTTATGCTCGTCCTCGGCATCGTTGGCGGATTCTTCGGAATCTGGGCGTAGCCGGTAAGCTCGCACTTAGGGAGGCGCGTGGGTCCTGCCCGCGCGCCTCCTTTTTAGCAGTCAGTGGTAGGTACCAATTCCCGGACCAGGTATATCCTGAACAGACGTCGCTTCTTGCCGCAGTTTTTAGCGTTGGGAGCGAAGCCTGTCCAGGGGGATATCGATTGGAGCCGAGAAGAAGGGAGGCGATCGGATGGCATCGGCAGCGCGTAAGCAACCGCTTTACGACCAGCTCGTCGACCTCTTGAGCGAGAAGATCGAGCGCGAGATGAAGCCGGGGGACATGCTCCCGTCGGAACGCGACCTCGCGGACAAGTACGGGTTGAGTCGCACGACGGTGCGTCTTGCCATGTCTGAGCTTGAGGAACTCGGTTTGGTCGCGCGCAAGCACGGTAAGGGGACGTTCGTTTCGAGCGTCGGTCGAGACACGACGGACCTGTCCGGCGCCTACAGCTTTACCGATCAGATGCGCAGCCTCGGCCGCGCGCCCCGTACCGAGGTCATCGACTTCGAGGTGCGCGAGGCGTCGAAGGTCGTGAGCTCCCACATGGACCTTAAGCTCGGCGAGAAGGTCTTTCGTATGCGCCGGCTGCGCCTTGCCGACGGCATCCCCATGATGCTTGAGCGCAGCTATGTGCCGGCAAAGCTCTTTGTGGGCCTTTCTCAGCGCGACGTCGAGAGCAAGCCGCTTTACGAGATCGTTGAGCAGGACTACCACAACAAGATTAAAAGCGCGGAGGAGTCGTTCGGCGCCCGGGCCGCGCGTTCTGACGAGGCGAAGCTGCTCGGCATCGAGGAAGGCTCGCCGGTGCTGCATCTTGTTCGCACCACCTACAACAGCAAGAACGTTGTCATAGAGTACACGCGGTCCGTTGCGCGGGCCGATATGTTTGAGTACAAGGTCGTTCATACCCGTAATTAGCAGTCAAACAATGTCGAGGTAAAAGCCTTGGCAGGGAGGAGATTCGCATGTTTGAGTTCGACGAGGCAAAGCTCACCGAGATGGGCGCCCAGATTACCACCGCCGAGATCGCCCAGCAGCCCGAGCTGTGGCGCGATGCTTTTAACATTTATAAGGAGAACCTTGAGGGCGTCGAGAAGTTCCTGGCCGAGGCCCGCGCCATGGGGGAGGGGCGTCTCTCCGTCGTGTTCACCGGCGCCGGTACCTCCGACTACGTGGGCGACACCTGCGCTCCGTACCTGCGCCACGCCGGCAACACCGACCTCTACGACTTCAAGCCCATCGCCACGACCGACATCGTGAGCGCTCCGCGCGACTTCCTGCGCGCCGATGACCCGACCCTCGTGGTTTCGTTCGCGCGTTCCGGCAACAGCCCTGAGTCCCTTGCCGCCGTCAACGTGTGCAAGCAGTTCGTCAAGAACGTCAAGTTCCTCAACATTACCTGCGCTCCCGAGGGTAAGCTCGCCGTCGAGTCCGCCGACGACCCGAACGCCTACACCATCCTTATCCCGCGTGCCAATGACAAGGGCTTCGCGATGACGGGCAGCTACAGCTGCATGACGCTCATCTCGACGTTGATCTTCGACGAGGCCTCGCTCGAGCAGAAGGCCGCCTGGGTCGAGCAGATCGCAAAGATGGGCGAGGAGGTCATCGGGCGCGAGCAGGAGATCGCGGACTTCCTGGCCGGCGACTTCAACCGCGTGACCTACCTCGGCTCCGGCTCCTTCGGCGGCCTGGCTCAGGAGGCGCAGCTCAAGATCCTGGAGCTCGCGCACGGCCTCGTGGCCACCTCCTTTGACACCTCGATGGGCTACCGCCACGGGCCGAAGTCCTTCGTCGACGATAAGACCCTCGTCTTCGTCTTTGTGAACAACGACGAGTACACGCGTCAGTATGATCTCGACATTCTGCACGAGATCGGCGGCGACGACATCGCGCAGCACACCATCGCCGTCCAGCAGGATTGCGGCGCGGTCTATGAGGGCGATTCCTTTACCTTCAAGGGTTACGAGGCGCTCCCTGAGGGCTACCTTGCGCTTCCGTTCGTGATGGTCGCCCAGGCGGTCTCCCTGCTCAACTCCGTGCGCGTGGGCAACACGCCCGACACGCCGAGCCCGACCGGCACCGTGAACCGCGTGGTCAAGGGCGTTACCATCCACCCGTTCAACGCGTAGCGACAGCATTTACGAGCGAATCGAGGCGAAGAGATGAGCATATACGCCATTAAGGCGGCAAAGTTCCTTCTTCCCGGAACAGTCATGCGCGGCGGGTACCTGACGGTCGAGGACGGCAAGTTCGGATTCTGGTCCGCTGACGCGCCCGAGGGCGTCGAGGTGGTCGATTATTCTGGTAAGTGGATCGCACCTGGCCTGGTGGACACGCACATCCACGGGTTCTATAACCACGCGACCACGGATTGCGACCCGGACGGCATCAACGCTTCGAGCCGGGAGCTCGCGCGTCGCGGCACGACGAGCTGGCTACCCACGACCTTTACTGAGTCGGTCGAGAACATCCGCGCGGCCTGCGTAGCTATCGCCGATGCGGACGAGAAGCGCGGCGACGACTTCGTGGGTGCCCACATCCAGGGCATCTACCTTGAGGGCCCGTTCTTTACGGAGAAGCACGTGGGCGCGCAGAACCCGGCGTATCTGATTGCGCCGTCTTACGAGGCCTTTGCTTCTTGGCAGGAGGCTGCCGGCGGGCGCATCCGCAAGAGCGCGCTCGCGGCGGAGCGCGACGGTGCGGAGGAGTACGTCGCCAAGATTTCCGCCGAAGGAGTCGTGGCATGCGTCGGCCACTCCGACGCCACCTACGCCGAGGCCTTGGCCGCGGTCAACGCGGGCGCTACCTGCTTTGTTCACACCTACAACGGCATGCGCGGCCTGCATCATCGTGAGCCGGGCATCGTTGGCTGCGCCATGACGACGCCGAACACCTACGCGGAGCTTATCTGTGACGGCATTCACGTTAACCCCGCGGCGGTCAAGGCGGTTGTCAACGCGAAGGGTTGGCAACACGTCGTCCTTATCACCGATTGCCTGGGGCCTGGCGGTATGCCGGACGGCGAGTACATGAGCGGAGGCCTGCCCGTGGTCATGCGCGACGGCGCCTGCTACCTGCGCGACGGCAGCTCCCTCGCGGGCTCCATCGCCACGCTCGCCAGGGTTGTAAAGAACGTCTACGACTGGGGCATTGCCACGGCCGAGGAGGCGCTGCGCATGGCGACCGAGGTCCCCGCGCGCTCTGCGGGCATCGACGGGGCCTGCGGCTCCATCAAGCCGGGCCGCGACGCGGACTTCATCGTGCTTGACTCCGAGCTCAGCCTTGAGGCCACGTACATGGCCGGCAAGAAGCTCGACTAGCCGAAGAAGTTCGTCGCGTGGCCTTCGGGCCGCCCTAGAGATGCGGGGCCCAGTAATCGCGTTGGCCATCGCGCCCTAAAACATGCGAGCCCAGTAATCGTATCGGGTCACAAGCCCTAGAAATAACGCTCCCAGTAACGTCTTGTTACTGGGAGCGTTTGTTTTAGGGCGAGAGGGACGTTTCCGTTACTGGGTGACGTATATCCAGGGCGCAGGAGCTGCCGCCATTACTGCGAGCGTGTGTTTTAGGGCGCGCCAGGCTTCGGGTGCGTGCCAATGGCGTGCGAACCGGTTGCCGGCTCGTTGCTTACCCCAGGAAGTCGAAGACTGCGCTGTAGTAGGTGTCCGGGTCGGCGATGCAGGCGCAGCAGTGGCCGGCGCCGGGGAACGTGACGACCTCGTGCCTGCCGTGCGCGGCCTCGTCGAGGCGCTTCGCGTTGAAGGGCGGAACCGCGGCATCGTCCTCGCCGTGAAGGAGCAGAATGGGGACGTCGGCGCGCTCGACGGCCTTGACGGCGCTTGCGTCGGCCAGGTCGAAGCCGCCCTTCTTTCCGCGGAGGCTCAGGCGCGCGACGTCGAGAACAGGGTGGGGAGGCATGGCGCCTGCGTTGGCGCCCATGTGGCCCATGGTGTAGATAGCCTCGTTCCAGAGGTCAGCGTAGGCGGAGTCGGAGATGACGGCCGCGACCTGCTCGGGCAGGTCTTCCTCACCGGATGCCTCGAGGACTGCCGCGCCGCCGGCGGAGAAACCGGCGAGGACGATTTTGGCGTCCGCGTCCTGCCTCGCGATCCAACGAGCCCACGCAATAAGGTCGCGGCGCTCGAGGTGCCCGTAACCGTAAATAGAGCCGCCGCTCTCTCCCTGGGCGCGCATGTCGACGAGGAGCAGGTTGTAGCCCCTCTGGGCGAAGCGACGGGCGAAGGCCGCGCCGCTCTTCCAGCTCCCGCCGAGGCCGTGGGCATAGACGACCCAGGTCGAAGAGGGGATCTCGGCGCTCAGCACGTGGCCCACCAGCCGAATGCCGTCCTCGGCCTTGAGGTCGACCGCCTGGAAAGAAGGCCATGCCGCCTCGAACCAGGACTGCGCCGCTGCCAGCTCGGGTGTGCGCTTCTCTTCGGCGGCGGCAAGCTCCGCGGCGGTCAGCGCCTTGGACTCGATGGCCCAGAACCGGTCCGCCTCAGGTCCGTATGCAGCGTTCGCAACCTTGGGCGCGAGCGCCACCTCTCCGTCCGCTATCTGCTCCCCGAAACGGACGCCTTGCGCGACCACGAGGGCAGGGGGAAGAACCGCGAACACGAGGAGCCCGATGCCCACCGCGACGCGCCCGCTCATGATGCAGAAGACAGCCGCGGCGGCGACGCACGCGACGAAGCCGGCGAGCGAGCCGAACGCGCCGTAGCCAGGGGTCTCCACGGGCTGCGCGCCTGCGTTTTTGACGCGGTCCTCATAGAGCTTCGAGCTCTTTTGCTTGGGTGTCCTGCCAAAGGGCTTGCCTATCTTCATGGGGCGTCCTCTCACCATATGCGAGCTGCGGTTTGTTTGCACTCGTTCAAGTATAGGCGGCAAAGAAAAGCCCCCTTGCGGCTTTTCGCCGAAGGGGGCCAATGTTCGCAATGCGGGGCTTTGGGCGTACGCGCGGGTCTGGTGATGCTAACGAGAAGAGGTGGACGTACTGCTGTTGGTTCCCGAATTCGCCCCGCCGCCGGTGCCGGTACCGTCACTGTCATCAGAGCCGGATCCGCTGCCGCCGGAGTCGGTGTCGGAGCTCTGGGTCCTGGTCGTCAGCGTGATGGTCGTGCCCTTCTCGGCCTTGTTGGTCACGGACTGGTAGGTCACGGTGCCGCTGGAGCTGGAGCCTGACGCGAGCTGCACGTAGAAGCCGCAGCTCTCGAGCTCGCTCTTGGCGTCGCTGTAGCTCTCGCCGACGACGTAGGGGACCTCGATGCGCGTGTCCGCGGGGCCGCTGGAGAGCGTGATCACGATCGAATCGCCCGCGGCGGCCTTGCTGCCGGCAGACGGGTTCGTGCTGATGACGTGCTCGGACGTGACGGTGTCGGAGTTCTTGTACACGGCGCTCACGTTGGTGAAGCCGGCGTTCTTCAGCGTGTTGCGCGCGTCCTGCTCGCTGTAGCCAGAGACGTCGGGAACCTCGATCTGCTCAGAACCGCTGGAGAGGTAGTAGGTGATGGTGTCGCCTGCCTTGGCGGTGCTGCCCGCCGCGACGCTCTGGTCGCAGACGCGGCCCGCCTCGACGGAGTCGCTCGACTTGGAGTTGCCGCTCTTGCCCTTGAGCTTGTACTTGGAGAGCTCGGCCTCCGCCTCCTCGACGGTCATGTTGGTGAGGTCGGGGACGGTCACGCTCGCCGCCGGCTCGGGGCCCTTGGACACGGTGAAGGTGATGGACGTGCCTTCCGCGAACTCGCGGCCCTGGTTGGGGCTCTGGTCGATGACGTAGCCCTCGGCGACGGTCGAGTCGTACTGCTCGGTGCTGCCCCCGAAGGTGAAGTGCCCGTCCTTCTCGATGGCGGCGATGGCCTCGTCCTTGGTTAAGCCTGAGAGGTTGGGGATGGTGTAGGTCTGGGAGCCGGAGCCGAACAGCGTGACGGCGACGGCAATGGCCGCGATGACGAGCACGATGCCCGCGACAGCCGCGATGGTCTTGCGGCGACGGCCTTTCTTGGAGCGCTCGGCTTCCTGCTCGGCGGCCTCCTCGGTTGCGGTCTGCTGGCGATAGCGGTTCTCTCGCTGGATGCGCGGCACGGCGGCGGTGACGCCCTGGCCGGCCTCGAGCTTGTTGGTCACCGCGGCGCCCATGACGCTCGTGGCGGTGGCGCCGGCCACGGCCGAGAAGCGTCCGGCGAGGTAGTCGCGTAGCGCGCGGTTGAGCTCGTCGGCGGTCTGGAAACGTGCCGCGGGATCCTTCTGCATGCACTTGAGGATGATGGCCTCGAGCGACGGGTCTACGTTGGGGTTGAGCTGCGAAGGCGGCTTGGGCTGCTCGTTGACCTGCTTGAGCGCGACTGAGATGGCGTCGTCGCCCTGGAAGGGGACCTGGCCCGTGGCCGACTCGTACATGACGATGCCGAGCGAGTAGATGTCGGTCGTGGGACCGAGCTGCTTGCCCTGGGTCTGCTCGGGGGAGACGTAGTGAGCGGTGCCCAGGACGGAGTTGTCCTGCGTGAGGTGGCTGTTCTTTGCGCGGGCGATGCCGAAGTCCATCACCTTGATGTTGCCGTCGGGCTGCACCATGATGTTCTGCGGCTTGATGTCGCGGTGGATGATGTCGTGCTTGTGGGCGACGGAGAGCGCCTGGGCAATCTGGCTGCCGATCTGCGCGACCTTCTTGCAGTCGAGCGCGCCGTGCTTGCGAATGCCGCTCTTGAGGTCGGTCCCGCGCAGATACTCCATGACGATGAAGTACGTGTCGCCGTCTTTGCCCCAGTCATAGACGCTCACGATGTAGGGGCTCTGGAGCGCCGCGGCGGCCTGGGCCTCTTGCTTGAAGCGGGCCGCGAAGGAGGGGTCGGCCGCGTACTGCGGCAGCATGGTCTTGATGGCGACCGTGCGGCCGAGAACCTCGTCGCGGCCACGGAACACCGTGGCCATGCCGCCCGTGCCGATTCTGTCCTGCATCTGGTATCGTCCGCCGAGAATCTTACCTGGCATCGTCTCTCCTATCCCCGCGCGCGGATTGCCGCGCGAATTTCTCGAAGCTTGCTGTGGTCGTGGTGCGTTTGAGGTGCGTGTTTGCGGTTTGGCCGTGCGGCCCGTGTTCCTCATAGAGAGGATCTGGTCGAAGGCCTCCCATTAGTTACCAGCCCCCGCCGCCTGGATGCTGAGCGTCGCGGCGATGACACGGCCGGCGATGCTCGCGGCCTCGCCCTCCACGTCGGCGCCGTTGCTCTCGACGCAGACCGAGACGGCGAGCGTCGGGTTGTCGTAGGGCGCGAAGCCGATGAAGAGCGAGTTGGCGTTGCCGTCGCCCACCTCGGCGGTGCCCGTCTTGCCGGCGACGCGCGTGCCGGAGACCTGGGCGCGCTGGCCCGAGCCCTCCTCGACGCAGGCAAGAAGCGCTTCTTTGACCTTTGAGGCGGCGTCGGCGCTCACGGCCTGGCCGAGCGACTTGGGCTGGGTCGTGGTGACCACGGTGCCCTCGGGCGAGAGCACGTGGTCGACCACGTAGGGGTTCATGGCCACGCCGCCGTTGGCGATGGCTGCGGCGATGACGGCGTTCTGCATGACGGTGGCCTGCGGTCCGGCCGGGCTCGAGTGCTCGCCGACGGGCTGTCCGCAGGCGGCCCAGGCGGTTTCCCACTCGGTCATTTCACCGGCGTCCGGCATGAGGGAGGCGCGGCACGAGAAGTCCAGGCCGAGCTCGCTGCCGAAGCCGAACGCGTCGGCGTAGCTCACGAGCTTGCTCGCGCCGAGGCTGTTGCCGACCTGCGCGAGGGCGGTGTTCGACGAGACGGCGATGGCGTCCTTGAGGGTGATCTTGCCGTAGTCGTTGCCCTTGTAGTTGGTGACCTCGGCGTTGCCGATCTCGATGGAGGACGGGGCCTCGTACTCGGTGTCGAGGGTCGTGAGGCCGGAGTCGAGCGCCGCGGCGAGCGTGACCGTCTTGAAGGTGGAGCCGGGCGCATAGAGGGCCTGCGTCGCGCGATCGAGCATCTGTGAGCCCCCGCCCGAGACGACCTCGGAGAGCTCGTCGTTGCTGTAGGTGGGGCTGGACGCCTTGGCAAGAACCGCTCCGGTCTTGGGGTTGAGCACCACGATGGCGCCGGTGTAGCCCTCGAGCGCCGATTCGACGGCCTTCTGGATCTGCGAGTTGATGGTGAGGCTCACCGTCGAGCCGGAGACCTGGACGCCGGCGAGCGAGTAGAGTGCGCTGCGCCAGTTGGAGTAGTCGGCGTGGCCGGTCAGGGTCTCGTTCATGGTGGATTCGACGCCCGTGGTTCCGTACTGGGTCGAGATGTAGCCCACGGTGTGCGCGGCAAGGCTGCCCAGCGGATAGCTGCGCAGGTAGGTGCCGTCGGACTGCTGCAGGCTCTCGGCAAGGGTGACGCCGTCGGACGTGACGATGGCGCCGCGCTGGACGTAGGCCGTCTTGGCGATGGTGTGGTTGTTGTTGGAGAGCGACTGCACGCGGCTCGCGTCGATCTGCATTACGTAGGTGAGGTTGGCGATGAGCACGGCGAAGAGCAGCGAGAAGACCGTGATGAGAGCCGTGAGCCTCTTGCCGAGGGCGACACGGCCGAGCACGCCGGACTCGGCGGACTGGACCTTGAAGCTGCCGCGGACGTGGGAGCCGCGGACAACGCCGTCGATCGAGCGGCCGGCCTCGCCCACGAGCTCGCCGCCGTTGTTTGCGGTGCCGAGGAGGGTGGAGCCGGCGTTGTCGGTCGACGCCTTGAGCTCGGCGCCGTGGCCGGTGCCGTCATCGCCGGCGCGCAGCAGCAAGCCCACGATGAGGAAGCTGGCAAGAAGCGACGTGCCGCCCTGGCTCATGAAGGGGAGGGTGACGCCGGTGAGGGGCATGAGCTTGGTGACGCCCGCGACGATGAGGAACGCCTGGAAGCACAGCGCGCTCGTGAGGCCCACGGCCGCGAAGGCGGCGGAGTCGGACTTGGCGCGCGCGGCGGTCGCGAAGCCGCGGACGGCGAGCAACAGGAAGCAGATGAGCACTGCGGCGCTGCCCAGCAGGCCGGACTCCTCGGCGATGGCGCTGAAGATGAAGTCGGACTCGACGACCGGGATGTAGGTGGGGAGGCCCTTGCCGATGCCCGCGCCCACGAGGCCGCCGTCGGCCAGCGAGTAGAGTGACTGGACGATCTGGTAGCCGCCGCCTGCCGCGTCGGCCCACGGGTCGAGCCAGATGTTCACGCGCGTGCGCACGTGGCTAAAGACGGAGTAGCAGAAGACGCCGCCCACGGCCAGCAGCAGGAACGACACGAGGACGTAGCTCGCGCGGCCGGTGGCCACGTAGAGCATGATGACGAAGAACACGAAGAAGAGAAGGGCGCTGCCCAGGTCGCGCTCGAAGACGACGAGCAGCAGGCTGATGCCCCACATGACGAGCAGCGGCAGCAGCATGCGCAGGCGAGGCACGGCGAAGGGGCCGACGCGCCGCATCGAGATGGAGAGCGCTTCTCGGTTGGAGGCCAGGTAGAAGGCCAGGAACAAGACGATGAGGATCTTGGCGAACTCGCCGGGCTGGAAGCCGAAACCGCCGATGTAGACCCAGAGCTTGGAGCCGGAGATCTCGCGGCCGACGACGGCGGGCAGCAGGAGCAGCACGACGCCGACGATGCCGATGGTGTACTTGTACTGGGCGAGGCGCTCGAAGTTGCGTGCGAAAGCGAGCACCGCGACCATTGCCGCGACGGAGACGAAGAGCCAGACCACCTGGTTGACGGCAAGCTCGGGCTTCAGTCGCGTGAGGTAGGTGATGCCCACGCCCGAAAGCAGGAAGACGATGGGGAGAATGGCGGGGTCGGCCGCGGGCGCGAGCCGGCGGATGGCCATGTGGGCGAGCGCGAAGGCGCCGAAAAGGCCCAGCGGCACGCCGAGGTTCTCGAGCCCGAGCTCGTTGCCTGAGGTGACCACGAACATGGCGTAGAGCAGGATGACGGGGACGGCGGCGAGGGTGAGCAGGAACAGCTCGGTGTGGCGGCGCTGGAAGCCGCGGCCCTCCTCGAAGACCTGGGATGCCAGGTTTCCGCTGGCCTCGGCCCGCGTGAGCGTGCGGTGCTTCTTGCGCATGTTACTCGCCTCCCGTCTTGGAGCTCGTGGTGGTGTCGTTGGTGGTTCCGGCGTTCGCGCCATCGCCCGAAGCCGCGGACCCGTCCGTCGAGCCGTTGCCCGGCGCGTCGACCGGCGCCCCGGGGTCGCCCTCGCTCTGGGCCTCGGCGGCCACGCTCGCGGCAGCGCTCTTCTCGGCGTCGATCTGGGCCCGGTAGGCGTTCAGTGTTTCGCGACCCGTTTCCTCGTTGGTGACGCGGATGCCGGAGGCGAGCTGGTCCTGCACCGAGGAGGGCAGGTCGGTCACCGAAACGGCGCTCTCCTCGACGAGCGAGCTCATTTGGATACCCATGAAGCTCGCATTAACGCCCTGGTAGATGCCCACGGTGCCGTTGTTGTCGCCTAGGTACCACTCGCTGCGGATAAATACCACGACGGCGATGACGGCGATCGCGGCCACGATGGCGAACGCCGCGCAGACCATGCTGACGCGGCGCAGGAACCTCTGTCGCCCGAGCTCCGTCGACCCGTCGTCGAGGACGTCGGCCACCACGACCGTGACGTTGTCGAGCCCGCCGGCGGTGAGCGCGGAGGCGACGAGGTTGTCAGCGGCCTGCTGGGCCGTGGCGCTCGAAACGGCCACGGCCTCGATCTCGCTGTCCGGGATCATGGAGGAGAGGCCGTCGGAGCACAGGATGATGCGGTCGCCGTTGTTCACCTCGAGGGAGAAGTGGTCGGCGTACATGTCCGGGTCGGACCCCAGGGCGCGCGTGATGATGGAGCGCGAGGGGTGCGTGCGGGCCTCGTCGGGCGTGATCTGCCCGGAGTCGACGAGCTCCTCTACGTAGGAGTGGTCGTGCGTCACGCGCACGAGCGTGCCGTGGCGCAGCAGGTAGATGCGCGAGTCGCCCACGTGCGCGATGGCCATGCGGCCCTTCTCTATAAGGCAGCAGGAGGCGGTGCAGCCCATGCCGGGCTTGCCGGTGCCTTCCTCGGCGCCGCGGATGACGGCGGCGTTGGCGGACTCGACCGCCGCGCCAAGAAGCACGTCGTCGGCCGTGGTCGGGGCCTCGTCGGCGATGGTCTGGACCGCGATGGCGCTCGCCACCTCGCCGGCGGCGTGCCCGCCCATGCCGTCGCACACGGCAAAGAGGGGCGCGCGCATGAGGAAGGAGTCCTCGTTGTGGCCGCGGACCAGGCCCACGTCGGAGCGGGAGCCCCACGAGATGACCCCGTTGGCCCCCTGCACGACGTCGGCGCCGGCGCGGCCCTCGACGGTCATCTCCGCGCGACCCGGCGCGTTGGCCGGCTCGGCGGAGGCGGTGTTGTTCAGCTCCTCGGAGCTCATCCGCGGCTCACCCGCATGATGGTGTCGCCGACCTGGACCTCATCGCCCTCGCGCAGCGTGACGGCCTGGACGATGGTGTGGCCGTTGACCAGCGTTCCGTTGGTGGAGCCCATGTCCTCGAGGACGAGCGCGGGCCCCTGCAAGCTAAAGCGCGCGTGCATCGACGAGACGTAGGGCTCGTCGACCACGATGTCTGCGCTGGGGGAGCGGCCCACGACGACGGGGCCGAGGATGTCCACGTGCAGGCCGCGGAGGCTCCGCGTGCCTTTCTCGACGTCGATTGCCCAGATGGCGGCGTCGCGGCGCTGTCCCTTGACCAGGCCGACGCCGGTGCGCATCACGGCAAAAAGGAAGATGTACAGGACGACGACGAGGACGACGCGCCCAAAAAAGAGGACGAGGTCGATCATTACTTGTTCTCCCTGAACTCGAGGTTCACGAGGCCAAGGGTCAGGAGGTCGCCGTCGCGCAGGGCGCACTCGTCCACGTCGACGTCGTTGACCAGGGTTCCGTTGGTGGAGCGCAGGTCAACGATGTGCCACTCGCGGCCGTCCCAGCGCAGCTCGGCGTGGCGGCGGCTCACGTTGGGGTCGCGCAGGACGACGCCGCACTGGCTACGCTCGCGGCCGATGACGGTCGAGGGGGCGGTGCCGGTGAAGGTGCGGCCGGTCTGGCGGTCGATGAGCAGGCAGGTCGCGGCAGGGGCCTGCGGATAGCCGCCGCCGAGGCCGACTCCGTAGGGATCGGGGTTGACCTGGGGCTCGGGGGCCGGGGCCTGCTGCGCCTGCTGGGCGGCGGCGCTGGCCTGGGCGGCGACGCTGGCCGCGACCTCGGGGCTCGAGCCGGCAGCGGCGCCGGATGCAACGTTGGCTGCGGCGGAGGCGCCCACGCCGCGGCGAAGGTCCACGAGCGGGGTCGCGCGGCGCTGGGTGGTGGGCACGGGGATGGCGGCGGGAACGGCCGCGGCGCCCACGACGGGCGCGTTCATCACGGGCATGGGGGTCGACTCGCCGGAGGCGGCCACCGGGAGGGGCGCCGAGCCGGGGTCGACGTAGTCGTAGCTCGCGGGAATCACGTTGAGGCCGGCGTCCGCGCTGCCGGAGAGCGGCTCGAGATCGGCGGAAGGCTCGGCGGCGGGGATGTCGATGAGGCTACGGGCCACGGCGGGCTCGGGGGTCGGCTGAGGTGCGGCGGCTCGACGAGGCTCCTGCTGAGCAGCGCGGGCGTGGCCGGCCTTCGCCTTCGGGGCCGCGGCGCCGCCCATGCCGGCGCTGGCGCCCAGGAAGGCCATCTCCTCGGC
>CAVIBB010000003.1:0-5566 GCA_963640745.1 Paludibacteraceae bacterium | reverse complement strand
CCTCGGCACGCAGCTCGGCGAGGGAGCGGGCGTCGATGTTCTCGGCGAACACGGCGAACTTGCCGCTCTTGAGCGAGGGGTCGACCATGAAGCGGACGAGGGGCTCGCCCACGAACTCATAGCCCTTCTTCTTTGCCTCGGCGGAGACGAAGGCGGCCGTCTCGAGGGTGATCTTCTGGTAGAGCGGCCTCATGAGGGAGTCGTCGGACGAGGACACGAGGACCGTGTACAGCGCCGGCGCGGTATCGACGCCGTCGATCTCGTAGGTCTCGTTCTCCATCTCGCGCGCGGCCTTCTTGGCCAGCTTCTTGAAGGAGAAAGGCTCGGTGTAGCCCTGCGGCGCCTCTCCAAAGACGGCGCCGATGCGGCTCTCGAACTCGTTAAGGAAGCTCATCAGAATCCTCGCTTTCCGGGTCCGCGTAGAGCGGGCCTCTGAGGACGGTCAAAATACACATAAACAGGAAACAGAGTAACGCAACGGCGAGGGAGCCCCACTCCGGGGCACCCCATATACCACCATTCTCCACTCTGACCTTGAGAATGACTGAACCAGCCAGAACCGCCGCGCCGAGCGCCTGGCCGACGATGCCCGAGGCCACGGTCCCGCGCATGGCGACGAGCGAGCTTATCCACGCCGCGACCCCCGCGGCTGCCGCGTAAAGCCACGTGGAGGGCCGCCCGAGGGCAATAAGCACAACGTCAGCGGCTATGTTTGCCGAGAAATCCGCCTGGGCGCAGGCTATTGCGACGACGCTCGTAAGGTAAGTTGCGGCTCCGGTGGCGAGCGCCGGCACGGGGTCGAGGCAGAAGCCGGCGAGCTGCGCCCCGGCGAGCGGCTGGCGCACGGCCCAGCCGGCTAGCATCGATGCGGTGGCCATTTTCTCGCCGTGGCCGATAGCGACCCACCACACGGCGACGGTCGCGCCGAGGGCGGAGGCCAGGGCGAAGGAGGAGCTCACGGGGTCGGTTGTGGCGACGGCCACGGCGAAGGCCCCGGCCGTGACGATGCTTCCCGCCGGCGGCCAAAGCGCCGTGAGCGCGACGGTCGCGGCGACGCTTGCGGCCTTGAGTGCGAGGGTCGCCTCGAAGGCGGGGGCCACGGCGAGGCCGCACGCGAGCACCGCGAGCGCCGGCAGGGCCCGCTCGGCGACGGCCCAGGCCTGCGGCATCCGAAGGTGGAAAGGCAGGTTCTTGCGGCCCCACTCCGCCTCGTCGGCGCCGTCGTCCTGCTCGGACTGCTCGATGAGCTCGGCAAGCGAGGCCTGGCCCGCGGTCGGATCTCCGAGCGCTCCTACGAGCTCGCAGGCCAGCTCGTCTACGGAGCTTGTGCGCTCGGAGGCGATAGGCGCAAGGGCTCGTACCAGGGCGTCTTCGGCCTCGAGGTCGAGCTCGGTTGCGGACGCGGCGCCGCGGCCTTTGGATCCGAGGCGCGGTCCGCGGCGGATCTTCTCAAGCGAGGCGGGGGCGCTCTCGGCCATGAAGGGGTTCTCGCCGGTGAGCGCCTGCCACAGCACGGTTGCCAGCGAGAACACGTCGGCGCGCTCGTCCACGAGCATGCCCTCGATCTGTTCGGGGGGCATGTAGCCCACGGTGCCCCCGCGAGCGCCGCCGTAGCCGGCCGCCGCCCCAAGCTCCGCCATGCCGAGGTCGGCGAGCTTAACGGTTCCCAGGCGGTCAATCATGATGTTCGTCGGCTTGATGTCCATGTGCAGGACGCGGTTCTCGTGCGCGTAGGCGAGCGCGCGGGCGCACGAGGTCAGGATGTGGGCGCACTCGTCGTGGGTGAGCCGGCCGCCCTCCACGCGGGCGAGCAGCTCGGCGAGGTTGAGGCCGTCGACGTACTCCATGATGAGATAGGCGTAGCCGGAGCCAATCTCGAAGTCGAGGACGCTCACGATGTTGGGGTGGGCGAGCAGGCAGGCGGTGCGGGCCTCGAGCAGGACCTCATCGACCGTTGAGGCACCGATGTTGGTAGGCGAGCCGTCCGCGTCTGTGCCTGCGAGCGGCATGCGCTTGATGGCGACGCGGCGCTGCAGGCGCGTGTCCCAGCAGGTGCAGACCGTGCCGAAGCCGCCTGTGCCGCGGCGGGCCAGTACGCGGTAGCGGCCGAGGATCATCTCGGCTGCCGGCTGCGGCTGGTTTTGGCGCGCGCTGACGAGCGGCGTAGGTGTGGGAGTGATGCTGCCCACGGCGGCTCCTTGTGCGTTTGAGGTGTGTCGTGTCTGCCGTGTGGAGGCTATTCTAGCGCGAACGTGTTCGGCGGCGCGTCCGCGGCCGCGTGGCCGGACACCAGCCTGCCTCGGAGCCTAAAAACGGGGGTTGTGCGCCCTCTCCCGAGGACCAACCTCGCACAACCCTCGATTTGAGGGTGTTCAAGCCCTGTTTTCGGGGGTTGTGCATGACACGGTCTTCCGCGAGGGCGCATAACCCTCAAAAATAGGGCGCTATCCTCGAAATTCCCTCTTTACAGCTGCCCAGATCTTTTGCTAAAGTTCTTTCTTGCACGCGGGCGTGGCGGAATTGGCAGACGCGTACGGTTCAGGTCCGTATGGGGGCAACCCCGTGAAGGTTCAAGTCCTTTCGCCCGCACCATTGAATGAGAGAAGGCTCCAGGCATCGCGCCTGGGGCCTTTTTCTTTTCGGCCGGCTCGCTCTGGGACGCCGTACCAGGTAACAAGGGGTGCCCCCCTCCGCGTAAAAAGCGGCGGCCCCGGCAATCCAACGTTGCCGGGGCCGCCGCCGTTTGGCTGCGCTCGTCGCGCCGCCCGCCTTTCTAAATGCTCAGGACCGTGAGCTCCTTGCTGTAGTGGTTGAGCACCTCACAGCCGTCTTCGGTCACGATGAGCAGGTCCTCGACGCGCACGCCGATGTCGCCCGGCAGGTAGATGCCCGGCTCGATGGAGAAGCATTGCCCGACCTGCACGCCCTCGTGGTGCGTGGACGAAACGTCGCCCGGCTCGTGATCGACGAGGCCGATCTGGTGCCCGAGCCGGTGCGTGAAGTACGGTCCCCAGCCGGCGTCCTCGATGATGCGGCGCGCGGTGAGGTCGATCTCTGCGAACTCGACGCCGGGGCGCACGATCTTCTCGGCCTCTTCGTTGGCGCGGCGGACCGTGTCGTACACGCGGCGCTGGTGCTCGGTCGGCTCGGCAGTAAAGAAGGTGCGCGTCATGTCGGAACAGTACCAGTCCTGCTTGCAACCCACGTCAAAGAGAACGACGTCGCCCAGCTTAAAGGGGGTGTCGTCGGGCTCGTGGTGCGGGTCGGCGCCGTGGTCGCCGAAGCTCACGATGGGGGAGAACGAGTGGGCCTGCGCGCCGAGGCGGCGGTACTCGCCCAGCAGCCCGTCGGCGATCTGCGCTTCGGTCACGCCGGGACGAATCTGCGCGACGAGCCACTCCATGGCCTTGTCGTTGGTCAGAGATGCCGTGCGCATGAGCTCCTGCTCACGGGCGTCCTTGATGGAGCGGGCATCGTCGACGGCGCCGGAGGCGAGGACAAAGCCGGTCGCGGCGCCGGCCTCCATCAGCGGGACGAGCCAGCGGGCGGCGAGCTCCTTGTCCACGCCGAGGGCGGCCGTGTGGTCGCAGACCTCGGTAACGAGGGCGATGGGGTTCTCGGTGTCGTCAAAGGTGCGCACATCAGAGCACGCGTCGCCCACCTCGGGGAAGAGGCGGTTGCAGAACATGACGGGCTCCCGAGTCTCGTCGCAGCTCACGTACAGGGCAAAGAACCGCTCGTAGGGCTCGGTGAAGTAGCCGCAGAGCCACCAGATGGAGAGGGGGTCCACCAGAAGCATCTGCGAAAGCCCGAGGCTGCGGAGATTCGCGCGCACGCGGGCAAGACGATCGTTGTTCATAGTTAACTCCTTTCAACTCGCACCAGTGTACGCCCGACCGCGCGTGGGGGACGGGTTATTTCGCGCGGGTCATTGCACCGCCAAAATGTGGGTAGGGGCGATCTTGCGCAGGTGACGTGGCCGCGCCGGCCGCGCCGCGACGGCTCAGGGGCGCGGGGTGCACAACAGGTGTTCTTGATGTGTCAAATATGGCTTCGTTATCGCAGGCAGGTGCCCAGTGGGTACAATAAAGAACTGTCTGACTAAATAACGTGCGCCCATGCGGCGCTGGAGGTCGATATGGAAAACGAGATTCCTTCCGTCAACCGCGTTGACGAGATCCGCGAGCGTCTGGGCGAGCTCAGGGGCCAGCGCATCAAGGTTAAGGCTAACATGGGCCGCTCCCGCATCGTCGAGCGCGCCGGCACCCTCGTCGGCGCCCACCCTTCTCTCTTCATCGTCGAGGTCGAGGAGCGCCGCGGCCGCACCGCGCGCCAGTCGTATCAGTACGTCGACATCCTCACCGGCACCGTCGAGCTCTACGACGCCGATTCCGGTGAGAAGATCTTTGATTACGCGCTCGAGGAGGAGCAGGACTAAGGTCCCTGCCCGCGAGCCCGAACTACTTCCAATAAAGACGAGGTGAGAGCCGTGGTCGGTCGCCAGGTCGTGTACGCTCCGTGCAAGGTCAACCTGCATTTGGGTATTCGTCCTACGGTGGGCGAGCGCGGCTATCACTATGCCGAGTCGGTGATGGCGCCGGTCGGGCTCTTCGACGAGGTGACCATCGACGACGCGCCGTACTTTAGCGTTAGGTACACGCCCGCGCTCGGGATTCCGCCCGAGAAGTCGACGGTGTGGAAGGCGGCGACGATGCTCGCCGAGGAGTTCCACGCCGACCTTAACCTGAGCATCGATGTAAAGATGAGCATCCCGGAGGCGGCGGGTCTCGGCGGATCGTCGGCCGATGCCGGTGCCGTGCTGCGGGCCCTCGCCGTGCGCTGGGGCGTCGACCCGCAGGATTCGCGCGTCGTGGGTGTCGCTCGCCGCGTCGGCGCGGACGTGGCCTTCTTCCTGAGTCCGCGTCCGTCGTACTTTACCGGCGCGGGGGATCTTCTTGCGGAGTCGTTCGAGACCCTGGCGCTGCCCGTCGTGCTCGCGAAGCCGGATGGGGCAGGGGTCTCGGCGCGTGCGGCGTATGAGGAGTTCGACCGCGACCCGAGCGAGCCGCCGAGCGCCGAGGCGATGTGCGCCGCCCTGCGCGCGCAGGACGCCGGCGCGGTTCGCGGGCTTCTTTACAACAACCTGGCGCCCGCGGCGAAGGTCCTGCAGCCGGGTTCCGCCGACGCGGAGGCGTGGTTGGCGGCTCAGCCGGAGGTGTCCCGTGCGATGGTTTCCGGCTCCGGTAGCTGCGTGTTTGCGCTGGTAGACAGCCTTAATGCGGCTCGCGCCGTGGCCGACCGGGCGCGCATTGAGCAAGATTGGTGGTCTTTTGCGACTTTGACGGTTGGAACGCCGGAAGAAATCTGCTAATATCTTCCCTTGCAACGGGTTGTGGCTCAGTTTGGTAGAGCACCGCGTTCGGGACGCGGGGGTCGCTGGTTCGAATCCAGTCAACCCGACCATTGAATTGATAAGGCCGCCGGCGGAAACGTCGACGGCTTTTTTTGTTTGGATTCGTGCGCGCCTTAGGGCGGGGCGGCGCCGCTCCGCGCACGGTTATATAAG
>CAVIBB010000002.1:75272-77630 GCA_963640745.1 Paludibacteraceae bacterium | reverse complement strand
CACCAAAGCCGCCACGATCGCCGCCACGACGGTCGTCACGGCCGCCGCGGCCGCCGCCGAAGCCGCCACGGCCACCACGGTCGCCGCCGCGGCCGCCGAAGCCGCCGCGATCGCCAAAGCCGCCGCGCGGGCCGCGGTCCTGATCGAGACCCATCTCGGTCAGCGGGGCAATAAGCTTGTCGAGAGCGGCGAAGACCTCCTCGAGCTCCTCGTCAGAGAGGCTCGGGACCAGCTTGACGCCCTGACGGCCCTGAGCGGCGGCAGCCTCGGCAGCGCCATCCTCAGCGGAAACGACGATGGCGCGCATGTCCTCTTCCTCGGGGAACTCACGCGTGACGAGGCCGTTCTTCTCGGCCTCGGCCATCATGGAGTCGAGCTCGCGGAGACGGATGCCGAGCAGCTCGGACATCTCCTTCTGCTCCATCTGCGGCTTGAGCTCAAGAAGCTTGACGGCGCGCACGAGGTTGTTCACGCGCTCGTTCTTCTCGGACTCCTCGTCGCGGATAGCGTCCTTGCGGTTGCGCAGCAGGCGCGCGGCGCGCTGGGCCTTGTCGAAAAGAATCTCGTTGGTGTCGACGGGAGCCTCCTCGGCCTCCTCGTCGTCCTCGTCCTCATCCTCGTCGAGCTCGTCCTCGATGACGTCCTCGTCGAGCTCCTCGTCCTCGGCCACCTCGTCGGCCAGGATCTCCTCGTCCTCGTTCATGATCTCGTCGTTCTCGTTGTACTCAGACATGCGTCTCCTTCTTCGCCTTCCGGCGTCAATTGCGGGCCGCCACTCTGCGGCGCTTCACAAGTTGATTAGTTTACGTCGACCGTGAATTCGCGCAGGTAGACAAACCGCTCGAACACGCAGACTCCACGAGCGGGCCTGTTGCGGCACCCCGAATCCCCCTCGGGCGCGAAGCCACGCCATGCGGGCGCCCCTCTTTTGCGGGGTTATGCGCCCTCCAACCAGACCCCATGTCGCACAACCCGCGAATCGAGGGCCTCAAGCCCTGTTTTCGGGGATTGTGCGACATGGCGACAAATCGAAGGTCGCATAACCCCCGAAAACAGGGGGGTGCGTGCAGCCATACGCCGTAAAGCCCGTCGTCACGCGCGGTCGGTGTCCCCGACCGGCGCCCGGCCGGCCCCTTTACTGGCGGTAATGCGCGAAGAAGTCAGCAAGGTCCTCCATCGACTCGCGCAGCACCTCCATGCGCGGCAGGTAGACAATGCGGAAGTGGTCGGGCTCGCCCCAGTTAAAGCCGCGACCACGAGTAATGAGGATCTTCTTCTCGTGGAGCAAGTCAAGCGCGAACTGCTCGTCGTCGGTAATGTTGAACTTCTTCACGTCCATCTTGGGGAAGATGTAGAACGCCGCCTTGGGCTTGACGGCGCTGATGCCGTCGATGGCGTTCAAGGCCTCGTAGACGTAGTTGCGCTGCTCGTAGACGCGACCGCCGGGACGAATGTACTCGTTAACGGATTGATAGCCGCCGAGGGCCGTCTGCACGATGGACTGCGCAGGCACGTTAGAGCACAGGCGCATGTTAGAGAGCATGTTCACGCCGAGGACAAAGTCCTTCATGCAGCGCAGGTTGCCCGAGAGGATCATCCAGCCAACGCGGTAACCGCAGACCATGTGCGACTTGGACAGGCCCGAGAAGGTAACGCAGGGCAGGTCAGGCGCGAGCGACGCGATGGAGATGTGCTCAAAGCCGTCCATGATCAGGCGATCGTAAATCTCGTCGGCAAAGATCATGAGCTGGTGCTTGCGCGCGATCTCGACGATACCCTCAAGAATCTCGCGCGAGTAGACGGCGCCGGTGGGGTTGTTCGGGTTGATGATGACGATCGCCTTCGTCGCGGACGTGATCTTCTTCTCGATGTCCTCGAGGTCCGGGTTCCACTCGTTGGCCTCGTCGCAGACGTAGTGCACGGGGCTGCCGCCGGCAAGCGTGACGCATGCGGTCCACAGCGGGTAGTCCGGCGCAGGGATAAGCACCTCATCGCCGTTCTCGATGAGCGCGTGCATGCAGAGCTGGATGAGCTCCGAGACGCCATTGCCGGTATAGATGTTCTTCATATCGACGCCGGCGATGTTGCGCAGCTGGGCGTACTGCATGATGGCCTTGCGGGCGGCAAAGAGGCCGCGCGAGTCGGAGTAGCCCTCGCACTCGGTGAGCTGCTGGCGCATGTCGTAAACGACCTCGTCGGGGGCGCGGAAACCGAAGGGCGCCGGGTTGCCGATGTTGAGCTTGAGGATGCGCGCGCCCTCCTCCTCCATGCGGGCGGCCTCGTCGACCACCGGCCCGCGCACATCGTACAGGACGTTTTCGAGCTTGCTGGACTTTTTGAACTCGCGCATGGTGGTGC
>CAVIBB010000002.1:61017-75262 GCA_963640745.1 Paludibacteraceae bacterium | reverse complement strand
CTATTTTCGTGGTGGGGTTTGTGACAAGAGACGCATCGGTGTTCAGATCCGCGGCGTCGGGGGCCGCCCGGCCCGGGGCCGCGGCTTTTCCGGAAAGCCATCCGACCTCGACGCCCAGCAGCTCAGCAAGAAGCGCCATCGCGTCGCCGCGGGGGACGACTTTGCCGCTCACATACTGGCTGAGCTGGCTTTTCCCGAGCTTCTTGCCCCTCTCGGCAGCGATACGGATAAGGTCCGCCTGCTTGACGCCGGCGGCGGCCATGGCCTCCTTAAGTCGATGCGAGAAGGTAAGATTCGGCATGCTCCGTACTCCAATAGTTCAATTTAGGTTCAATTTTCGATTCTGTATGACGGCACTATAGCACGCGAAAATTGAACTTTCCGACGTAGGCGCCGAATCGGAAATAAATAATCCTCACCGCGGCCGGTGATGCGCTTTTGATGCACGGCCAATGCGATACTGCAGTCATCGAAAGCAAGCCCCTCAAAACAAAGGAGCACATCATGAAGTCCAAGAAGTTTCTCGCCCTGCCCGTCGCCGTCCTCGTCGCCCTCGTCGCCGTCATCGGCATCTGCGGGTGCAGCAAGAACGCCAACGGAAAGTTCGCCATTCCCAACGGCGAGTTCGAAGTCAACGACACGTTCCTCGTCGCCCGGCTAAACTGCAGCTCAGAGGACGCAGATTGGAGCTACGCCATCGAGGGCAAGGGCGACATCCAGATGGAGGGCGACGAGCTCACCGAGGGTAAGGCCGCCGACGGCACCGTCGTCGAGGGCGTCACCGGTAGCCACGCCTTCCGCTTCTCCGGCACCGGCGCGAGCGAGCAGACCATCACCTTCACCTACGGCGACGACTCTGCCAAGACCATCACCTGCAAGGTCGTGACCAACGACAAGGGCGCCGTCCAGAGCGTCAACGTCTCCGACGCCACGGGCAACCCCATCGGCTCCCTCGGCACCAAGTAATCACGTAGCGCAACCTCGACTCGGCACGCGCTGCAAGCAAGAAGGCCTCGCGACGACCTATCACCGTCGCGAGGCCTCTATTTTTGCATCTCGGGGCGGTGTCTCGAAACTTACGTCTCGGGATCCACGTCTCGACCCCTTCGCGGAAGTCCCCGCTTGCTGCCGCGATCCCGCCGCTCGCCTAGCGCAGCGAGCGAATCATGTGGCGCGGGACGGCGTGGAGTGCGCAGGCCCCGATCACGTTGCCGGCGGCGCGTTTGGCGGCATCGCTGCCGTTGCTCGTGGCATAGGCGTGGCCGAAGTCGGCGTAGCGCTCAAGCATGGCGATGTCGTTTCCGCCGTCGCCGTAGACGGCCACCTCGTCCTGAGAAACGCCGAGGTGGCCCGCGAGCCACGCCACGGCCTCCCCCTTGTTGACGCCCTTGGCGGTCACCTCGAACATCGACGGGTCAAAGGGCGCGTTGACCACCTGGTCGGACCAGTCGGCGATATAGGCCGCGACCTCGGACGCGACGTCCATCCCCTTGATGTGGGCGTTGATCTTGCAGATCTTCTCGCCGGCGATGCGCTCGGGCGAGCACTCGTAGACATGCTCCGGCCCGCCCGTCATGCTCATGCCGCGCATAAGGACGCGACGCAAAAGGGACATGTTGCCGTAGGCGGCCGCGTGCTCGGCCTCGGTACCGGTGTGGAAGGTCTGCTGGGCGCCGATGAACTCGAGCGGAGCATGCGGAAACTCGCGGACGATTCCCTCGACGAACTCGGGCGGCATCGTCGCGGTGCGGATGAGCTGCCCCTCCTCGTCGAGCACGAGCGAGCCGTTGGCGCAGACCACGGCGACATTGCCCTCGAAGCCCATCGCGCGGTTGGAGCGCAGCGTGCGGCCCGTCGCGATGGAGAAGTGACGCCCCGCGGCGCGCACCTGCCGTAGCGAGCGCAAGATCACCGGGTCGGTCACGTGCAGCGCATTGAGCAGCGTCCCGTCCAAATCGGCGGCAAACAGCTTGATCACGCGCATCTCCCCCCTCGTAGGCAACGCGTTCGAGTGTAGACCAAAGCGCGGTGCTCCCCCAAAAACGTAGAATGGGCTGGCAACAAACACCTGCTCGGATGCCCGCGAGAAAGGCCGTGCCCATGCTCAACGTCGTGCTCTACCAACCCGAGATCCCCGCGAACACGGGCAACATCGGACGCACCTGTGTGGTCACGGGATCGCGGCTGCACCTGGTGGGACCGCTCGGGTTCTCGCTCGACGACAAGATGCTCCACCGCGCCGGGCTCGGCTACTGGCGCAGCCTCGACGTGCGCATCTACGGCGGGTGGGAGGAGTTCCTCGCAAAGAACGGCCTCGCCTCGGCAGCCGACCCCCGGCTCCATTACCTTACAAAGAAGGCCCGGCGCACCTACGCCGAGTCCGCCTACGCCGACGGCGACTACCTCGTGTTCGGCAAGGAATCGACCGGCATCCCCGAGGAGCTTCTTGCCGAGGCGCCCGAACGCTGCGAGCGCATCCCGATGCTGCCGGACGCGGCAACCATAAAGGACGCCGAGGACTGGGCCGAGCCCGCCGGGCGCGACGGCGGCCACCCCATCCTGCGCCAGGACATCTGCGGCAACTTCATCGATCCGGACGACTACCGCATCAGCGCGCTCAACCTGTCGAACGCGGCGGCCGTCGTGCTCTACGAGGCGCTTCGCCAGACCGGTTTCGCCGGGATGTGACCGCAGGCCCGCGTGCGCCAAGCCGGCGCCCAGCGACCCCGCGCGCGCCAAGCCGGCGCCCAGAGGCCCCGCGCGCAGCAGACAGGAGCCCAGCGGCCCCGCGCAAAACGCCGCCGACGCCCGTTCCCGAGCGCCGGCGGCGTCTTCACGCGCATCTATGCGAGCGAAGCCCTTGGGAATCGCCTAGACCAGCTTGCCCTTGCAGTGGTCAATCATGTGCTGGACCATCTGGGCCTCCCAGCCGAGGAAGTCCTTCTTGCGAGGCTTAAGCGCACCGTCGACGAGCTCGTCGTAGGCAACCTTGGCCTTGACGAAGCGCGTGACCTTGGACTCGCCCTCGTGCGTCATGCAGCTCTCGACGAGCTTCTGGGGGCCGAGGCCCATGAGCAGGCGCGGGTTGTACAGGACGTGATCCTTCTCGTCCTCGCCCTTGTAGACGACGACCGACTTGGTCACGCCGATCTGGTTCGCGGCCAGGCACACGGCGTCGTCGTGCGCGTTCATGGTGTCGATAAGGTCCTGAGCGACCTCGGCGTCCTCGGCGGTGGCGGGGACGCAGGGAGTGGAGAGAACGGCCTCGTCGGTCACGAGCTCCTTGATCATGTGCGGTTCCTTTCCGTGGGATGGGCGCGAACCGGCAGCTCGCCGACGCGCCGCGTGCGCCGTCGAGTATATCATTGCTTGCGTATGGCCCAGGGAGCCGGGAGGGAGGCGCGATGCCGCGCGAGACAAAAGCAGCCAAGGCGGAACGCGCCCGCGAGGTGTGCCGGCGGTTGAACGAGAAGTACGGACCCGTCGAGTGCTTTCTCGACCACACGAACCCTTTTAGGCTCGTGATCTCGGTGCTTCTTTCCGCGCAGACCACCGACGCGCAGGTCAACCGCGTGACGCCCACGCTCTTCGACCGCTTCCCCACCCCGGAGGCGATGGCCGCGGCCGGGCCCGCCGAGGTGGCCGAGATCATCCGCAGCCTCGGGTTCTACAAGACCAAGGCGCGCCACTGCGTCGAGTGCGCCCAGGCCATCGTCGCCGACTTCGGCGGCGAGGTGCCGTCCACCATGGCGGAGCTCACGAGCCTTCCCGGCGTGGGGCGCAAGACCGCGAACATCGTCCTCAACGTGAGCTTTGGCATCGTGGAGGGCATCGCGGTCGACACGCACGTGAACCGCATCGCGCATCGGCTCGCGCTCTCGCCCAAGACACACGAGAAGGCGCCGCTCAAGACCGAGCAGGACCTTCTTTCCCTGCTGCCTCAGGAGCTTTGGCGAGACGTGAACCACCAGTGGATCCGCCACGGCCGCGACACGTGCACGGCACGCTCGCCCAAGTGCGAGGGCTGCGTGCTCGAGGACATCTGCCCGAGCGCGCACCGCTGCTAGTCCCCAACCTTAAGGAACATCAGCTTGATAGCTAGCCAGACCATCGTGTGGTTCTATTTCTTCGGCCTTCTGGGCTGGGTCTTCGAGTCGCTGTACTGCTCGTTCGTCGAGAAGCGCTGGTGCAACCGCGGCTTTCTCTACGGCCCTATCTGCCCCATCTACGGACTGGGCGCCGTGAGCGCCATCGCCGTCTTCGGCAACCCCGCGGTCTCGGCGGCGACGCCGCCCGCATGGGCGGTGTTCATCATCTGCGCCCTCGGGGCCTCGGTCATCGAGTGGTTCACCTCCATCGGCCTGGAGCGCGTCTTCGGCACCGTCTGGTGGGACTACTCGAACCTGCCGCTCAACATCAAGGGCCGCGTCTGCGTACCCGCGGCTTGCCTCTTTGGCCTCGGCGGCCTCGCCATCGTCTATGTGGCGCTGCCCCTCGTGAGGATGATCACGCTGGCCACTCCGCCGCTTGCCTTCGAGATCATGGGGCTCGCCCTCATGGCGCTTCTCACCGCCGACACGATGCTCACCGTCGCCACGCTGACCGAGGTCGTTGCCATGGTCGAGCAGGCTGAGGCGGGCTTGAACGAGCGCGTCCAGGACGCCGTCGACGCGGGCTCGGCCGGCGTGCGTGCCGGCGCCGAGAAGCTCCGCGAGGGCACCGGACGCCTGCGCGAGACGGGCGCCGACGCAGCCGGGCGCATCCGCGACACCCGGGCAGACGCCGCAGACCTGCTGCGCGACGGCCGTGCGGCGGCCGCGTCGCGCCTGATCGAAGGCGGGTCCGACGCCGCCGAGCGGATCCGCTACATTGCCGGCCACATGAGCGCCCGCCAGCAGCACGTGCTCCACAACGCGCGTCGCTTCCGTACGGGCAGGCTCTCCGGCACGGCACGCAGGCTCGAGGGCGCCATCGATGCCCTGCTGGCTGCACGAGGCAAGAAAGGCGGGCAAGACGAATGAGCCCCAAGACGAGCAAGAGATTCGAAGCCCTGGTAGACGAGCTGAGAGGCGCCGCGCGCGTCCCGCTGATGCGCGAGTGCGTCCAGCACGGCCGCGTGAGCACCTGGGAGCACTGCGTGCGCGTGGCGGAATGCGCGGTCTCACTCGGCGAGACGCTTCACCTGCGCGTGCACGAGCGCGAGCTCGTCCGCGCGGCGCTTCTCCACGACTACTTCCTCTACGACTGGCACGAGCCCGACCACACCAAGCACGCGACGATGCACCCCGTCTTTGCGCTGGAGAACGCCCGCGAGGATTTCGACCTCACGCCGCTCGAGGAAAACGCCATCGCGGCGCATATGTGGCCGCTGCCTCCGGGGCGCGTGCCGCGAAGCCGCGAGGCCTGGCTTATCTGCGCCGCCGACAAGTGGTGCTCCCTCGGCGAGACCCTTTTCATGCGATAGCGCCCCCGCCGCGCCCGCCAGCCGAGCACCCGCACCACAGCGGGGCATGAAACGGTCATTCTTGCCCGGTTTCTAGGCGAGAAACGACCGTTTTATGCCCCGCTGTGCAGCAGACGTGTTTTCCGAAAGGGTTACACCGCGGCCTCGCCGCGCTCTCGGGTGCGGATGCGCACGCACTCGTCCATGGGGTAGACGAAGATCTTGCCGTCGCCGACCTCGCCGGTATGGGCCACATCGCAGATCTTGTCGATAAGAGGCTCGACCTGATCGTCCCCCACAACGAGCTCGACCTTGACCTTTGGGATCATGTTGAGCAGCACCTCGTTGCCGCGGACGTACTCTTTCCAGCCGTGCTGCGTGCCGCACCCCTGGACCTCATAGATGGTCATGCCGCGCACACCCATCTCGAACAGGGCCTCTTTAAGCTCCTCGAGTTTCTCGGGGCGAACGATGGCGGTTACTTTCTTCATGGCGTTACTCCTTCGGAGCGATGGTCGTTTGGCAAGTCTTGCGGGCGGGCGCCTATCGCGGCGCACCCGAACCTAAGCGTCGAGGCCGGTGTATGCGGGGTAGGCGCTCTCGCCGTGCTCAGCGACGTCGAGGCCGAGCGCCTCGTCGTGCTCGCTCACGCGCAGCTCGCCGTGGAAAAGGGCGCGCACGACGGCAATGATGATGAGGTCGAGCACCACGACGATGACGAGCGTAACGAGAATGCCGACCACCTGGCTCACGAGCAGGGACGCGTCGCCGGTGTAAAGAAGCCCGCCGTGCTCGGTCCAGCTCAGCTCAGGCACGCAGAAGAGACCGGTGAGGACGCCGCCGAGCAGGCCACCCACGCCGTGGCAGCCGAACGCGTCAAGCGCGTCGTCGTAGCCGAACTTGGCCTTGAGCTTGGAGATGGCGAAGTAGCACACGGGAGAGACAATGAGGCCCATGACCACCGCGGCCCACGGCTCGACGAAGCCGGCACCCGGAGTAACCACGACGAGGCCCGCAACGAGGCCGGTCGCTCCTCCGACGAGGGTCGGCTTGCCGGTCTGGAGCTTCTCGACGACGAGCCAGGAAGCGAGCCCGGCGGCGGAGGCGACCACGGTGTTCAAGATGGCGAGGGCGGCGGTGCCGTCGGCAGCGAACTCGGAGCCGCCGTTGAAGCCGAACCAGCCGAGCCACAGCAGGCCAGCGCCGAGGGCGACGAAGGGAACGTTGTGCGGGCGGTAGCTCTTGAGGCCGAAGCCGCGGCGGCCGCCGAGGGTGAGGGCGAGGAGCAGGCCGGTCACGCCGGAGCTGATGTGGACGACGTCGCCGCCAGCGAAGTCAAGCGCGCCGATGACGTCGCCGATGAGCGAGCCGTCGCCGCCCCAGACCATGTGGGCGAGCGGCGAATACACCACGAGCGACCAAATGGCGATAAAGGCCAGCACGGCGCCGAACTTCATGCGGCCCGCGACGGAACCGGTAACGATGGCCGCGGTGATCATGGCGAAGGCCATCTGGAACATCACGTTGATGATGGTCGGGTAGACCGTGCCCTCGGGCACCGAGGCGGCCTCGGCGAGCATCTTGCCCACCACGCCGTTGAGTCCCAGCTGGTCAAAACCGCCGAACCAGCTCAGCGACCCGTCGCCGCCGTAGGCGAACGACCAACCGGCGACGACCCACACGAGGCCGACCACGCCGATGACGGCGAAGCACATGAGCATGGTGTTGACCACGTTCTTGCGCCGAGACAACCCTCCGTAGAAAAACGCCAGGCCAGGGGTCATAAAGAACACGAGCATAGTGCAGATCATCATAAATGCCGTTGAACCGGTATCGTACATGGACGCCTCCTAGATCGGTTCCTTCATCCACGACGATTGTTGTTCAACACGTGTCTACTGGTATCTAAATCACGAGACCTGTTACGCCCGCGCGCCCTTTCCGTAACGTACGTCACGGCCAAGAAACCCGCGGTCTTCGGCACGAAACCCGCACGCAAAGAAGGGCAGGGCCGCTCATGCGCAGCCCCGCCCTTCTTGCCACATTACGACCTGGACCCCGGCGCCTGCGCCCCGGTACCCCGCTTGGACACAGGACCGCCGCCCTACTCGCTCGCCTTCGGGATGGTCACCGTGGCCAGGTAGCCGTCCTCGACGCGCCCCGCCTCGAGCGAGCCCCTGCACAGCAACTCGAGTCGACGCCGCCCGTTCTCGATGGCGATGCCGTTGTGCTTTGAGCCCTTGACCTCGACGCCCTCGACACCATTGTCGCGGACGCTGACCTTGTACGAATCGCCCTCTTCCCACGAGCGGATCTGGATAAGCCCGCCCTCGCGCCGCGTGGACACCCCGTGGACCACCGCGTTCTCGACGAGCGGCTCGACGACGAGCGGCGGCAGCATGAAGCGGGTCGCCTGCAGGTCCCACTCGACCTCGAACGGCGTCGTCGGGTTCATCTGCTCCAAGCCGACGTAAGACTTGATATTGGCCACCTCAGAGTCGAAGCTCACGAGCTTGACGTCCCCGACGGCATTCATGTTGCCGCGCAGGTAGGTCGAGAAATCGGCGATAGCCTTCTGCGCGAGCTTGGGGTCCTCGTAGCAGAGCTCGCCGATGGCGGCCAGCGAGTTAAAAATAAAGTGCGAGCGGATCTGGCCCGACAGAAGCTGCGTGCGGCTCTCGGCGAGCTCAAGCTTCTCGGCCATGAGCGCGCGCTCCTGAAGGCGCTGCAGCTCGATATACATAAAGAAGAGCGCAAGCACATAACCCGGATAGCTCAGAGTGAGGTTCGGCAGCAGCAGCTCGCCGACAAGCGAGACCAGCGGAAGGCCCGCCGCGAGCGACCAGAGCCGGCCGATGGCGAGCGGGGTGAGGTCGTTCTCCTCCGCGCAGACCAGCGGCAGGAGCAAGACGAGCTGCGCCACGCTGAGCACGTTGGGGACCCAGGCGAGCGAACCTGCGGTGTAGGAGTTGTCCGCACCAACCCTATACAGACAGCCAGTAAAGAGATTGATAAACACGAACGCGACGCCGAGCACCGTTGTCCCCAGCAAGAGCACCCAAAAGGCCCGGCCCGCGTAGGAACGCGGCCGCGTGAGATTTCTCGTCTCGCCCGGGACATAGCCCTGCGACCACTCGAAGACGTAGAGGCAGAAGGCGCCGAACGAAAGCGGCGTGAACCAGAACGTCACTTGGTTGCCGATAACGGCGGCGAGGTACTCGGCCTGGCCCGGAACGTCCTCGAAGGTCCAGGCGAAGAAATCGCCGAGGACGCTCACGCCCATGAGCACGCACACGAGCGCCATCAGCTGGTCGAGCCTCGTCTTCTTTTTTCGCGAGACGATGGCGTAGTTGAGCAGGATGCACATGAGGAACGTGAAGCCCTCAAGCACGCTGTTAATGGCATTGCTCGCGCGCGCGAACGACTCCGCATAGTCGAGGTAGTACATGACCATCTCCCATCAGCCGGCCGCGCGTCGGCGGCGTGGCGTGAACCTGTTACTTTTAGCCTACCAGCACGGCGCCCAGGCGCCCAAAAGCGACGCCCGTGGCCCCGGAACAGCGAGGGCGCCCCTCAAATGGAGGGTTGTGCGCGCCTCGCCGGGAGGCCATCTCGCACAACCCTCGTTTTTAGGCAAATAAGCCCTCGTTTTCCGGGGTTATGCGACATCGCGTGTCGTTCGACCTCGCACAACCCTCAAAAAGAGGGGCGCCGTCACAGCAAGGCGCCCCGCAAGCCCGCATTACCAGCCGCTGAGGTTCGCAAGCGTCATCTCGCTCCACCAGTACTGGTTCATGTACTCGCCCTTGTAGCTGTTCACGGCCTCAAGGTCGCCCTTAAGGAAGCGGAAGTAATCGCAGTCCACCGCGTCCGGCAGAATGGCCAGCGCATCGCGGCCGCGCACGATGGCATCGCCCACGCCAAGCGCGTCGAACGTGGTGCGCAGGTCACTAATGAGGTTTCGCACCTGTGCGCGGCGAGAGACGCTCGCCACGCCGTCCTCCCACAGAGCGTTGACCAGCTCGTCGGAGTTGACTCGGGCACCCTGGCGGTCGATGAGGAACGCAACGAGCTCCTTGGTCTTGCTGCGCTTGAACGCCACCGGCTTTCCGTCGACGGTGATGTCGAAGGTGCCGAAGCAGTGGGCCTGCAGGCGCGCGCCGTTGCCAGTGGCCACGGGATGACGCAGGTTCTCGAGCGCATGGCGCACGTCATCCTCGGTCGCGGGCTTAAGCAGGTAGCCACTCGGGTAAAGGCCGTGGGCCTCAAGCGCGTACTCGCTGTGGGCGGTCACAAAGACGACGTTGATGTCAGCGCTCATCTCGCGCAGGCGGCGAGCAAGCTCGAGTCCGCTGATGCCCGGCATCTCGATGTCAAGAAAGACGACGTCGGGGCGGTTACCCTTGGCGATGACGAGCGCCTCCTCGCCGGACATGACGCCCTCGACGTGCCAGTCGGGCCCGATCTCGCGCAGCACGCGGAGAAGAGCGTTGACGGCAAGCCGCTTATCGTCGACCACAAGGATGTTCAAGTCGGGTCTCCTTTATTATCGTCGTGGAATCGCACACAATTCTACGTCACGCCGCACGCCGCGCTGCACAGATTGATAATCTGATGGAATGCGATTTCGACGGCCCGGGCAACCCGTTGCGCGGGCCCTTCCCATACAGCGCACCCAAGAATTGAGGCTGACCATGAACATCACGCAGAGCTCCGAGAACGGCGTCGTCACCGTCGCCCCTACCGGCCACCTGAACACCGCGACCGCCCCGGAGCTTGAGGCCGCGCTGCAGGCGCTCGACCCCATGCCCTCCGAGCTCGTCGTCGACCTCGCCGACGTTGACTACGTCTCGTCCGCCGGCCTGCGTGTGCTTCTCGGCGCAAAGAAGCGCATGGACGCGGCCGCCGGCGCATTCGCCGTGGCGAACCCCTGCGACGACGTGCGCGAGGTCTTCGACATCACCGGCCTCGCCGACGTCCTCGAGATCCGGTAACGCC
The DNA here is from genome assembly GCA_963640745.1 of Paludibacteraceae bacterium. GTDB lineage: Bacteria > Actinomycetota > Coriobacteriia > Coriobacteriales > Atopobiaceae > Paratractidigestivibacter. The sequence goes on along the minus strand of CAVIBB010000002.1, from coordinate 64,821 downwards.
CATGGCGGACATCTTCCGTAAGAAGTCGCTCGACGCCGCGGCCTCCCCCGAGCACCTCGACGACTACATCAACGTGTCCAACCCGAGCGTCTGGGTCGTGCTGGGAGCCATCATCGTCTTTCTCGCCGCCGTGGGCGTCTGGTGCGTCTTCGGCGACCTCGACGGCACGCCTCCCCTGCAGCTCCTCTTTAGCGCCAAGGCGGCTTAACCGTGCGCCCACTCAAGAACCGAACCCCCGCCGTCGCCGATCCGGGAAAGCGGGTCCGCAAGGTCCCGCAAATCATGCAAATGGAGGCGCTCGAGTGCGGGGCCGCCTGCCTCGCCATGATCTGCGCCTATTACGGCAAATGGATCCCGCTCGAGAAGGTCCGCAGCGACTGCGGCGTCTCTCGCGACGGCTCCAACGCCCTGAACATCATTAAAGCGGCGCGCAGCTACCACATGGAGGCGCGCGGCTATCGCTACGAGCCCGAGGCCCTGCGCGAGAAGGGCATCTTCCCCTGCATCGCCCACATCAGCTTCTCGCACTTCATCGTGGTGCGCGGCTTCAAGGGCGACAAGGTCTACGTCAACGACCCCGCGCGCGGCGAGACGACCCTCGACCTCGACTACTTCGACCGTGAGTTCACGGGCATCGTCCTGCAGATCACCCCGGCCGAGGGCTTCGTGGCCGACGGCTCCCCCGCGAGCATCCGCGAGTTCGCCGCCGAGCGCCTGAAGGGCGCCAAGGCCGCGCTCGCCTTCGTGGCCCTCACAAGCGCCATCGCCGCGATGCTCCAGCTCGTCTCGCCCTTCATGTCGAAGATCTTCCTCGACCGCCTCCTCACGGGCGCGAACCCCGACTGGTTCGTCCCCTTCATGGCGCTCTTCGTAGCCTTCGGCGTCATCCAAGTCGTGGTCTCGGCACTTAATGCCATCTACCTGCTGCGCGTTCAGGGAAAGATGGCCGCCACGTCCAACGCCTCCTTCTTCTGGAAGGTGCTCCACATGCCGATGGAGTTCTTCTCGCAGCGCATGACGGGCGACATCGCCCAGCGCATGGGAACGAACTCGACCATCGCGCAGGCCATCGTCGGCCAGGTGGCGCCGCTCGCCATCAACGTCGTCATGCTCGTGGTTTACCTCGCCGCGCTCATCAGCTTCTCTCCCTACCTGGCGGCGCTCGGCATCTTCTCGGTCCTCGTCGATATGCTGGTCGCGCGTCAGCTCTCCAAGCGCCGCGTGAACGCCAACCGCGTCATGATGCGCGACTCGGCCAAGCTCGCCTCCACGACCATGGCCAGCATCTCGATGATCGAGACCATCAAGGCCCAGGGCGTCGAGCCGGGCTTCTTCCGCCGCTGGTCGGGCTACCAGGCGAGCGTCAACCGGCAGTCGGTAGAGCTCGCCAAGCAGAACGCCTACGTGGGCCTGCTTCCCCAGCTCGTGAACCTCTTTACCAAGTCGCTGCTGCTCGGCGTGGGCGTCTGGCTCATCATCGAGGGGCAGTTCACCACGGGCGCCCTCTACACGATGCAGAGCCTCATCGGCATGTTCGCCTCCCCCGCGCAGTCGCTCATCACGTCGATGCAGTCCTTCCAGGAGATGCGCACCGACATGGAGCGCGTCAAGGACGTCATGGACTACCCGCTCGACCCGCTCTGCGACCCGGCGCTCGACGCCGTGTCCCTCGGGGGCGCTTCTTGCGAGAAGCTCACCGGGCAGGTCGACCTCGACCACGTCACGTTCGGCTATTCCAAGCTCGCCGAGCCCGTCGTGCGCGACTTCAGCCTCCATGTGAGGCCGGGCGGCTGCGTGGCGCTCGTCGGCTCCTCGGGCTGCGGCAAGTCCACCATCGCCAAGCTCATCGCCGGCGTCTACGCGCCGTGGACGGGCGAGGTCCGCGTCGACGGCAAGCCGCTCGCCGAGGTGCCGCGCGCGGTGCGCTGCGGGTCGATCGCGGTCGTCGACCAGGAGATCATGCTCTTTAGCGACACGGTCTCCAACAACATCCGCCTCTGGGACAGCTCCATCGAGGACTACGAGGTCATCCTCGCGGCGCGCGACGCCCAGGTCCACGAGGACATCGTCTCGCGCCCCGGCGGCTACGAGCACATGCTCGCCGAGGACGGGCGCGACCTCTCCGGTGGTCAGCGCCAGCGCCTCGAGATCGCACGCGCGCTCGCCATGGACCCGACCATCATCGTCATGGACGAGGCCACGAGCGCGCTCGACGCGCAGACCGAGGCGAAGGTCATGGAGGCGGTGCGCCGGCGCGGGATCACGCTCGTGATCATCGCCCACCGACTCTCGACCGTCCGCGACGCCGACGAGATCATCGTCTTCGACAAGGGCACGGTTGCCGAGCGCGGCACGCACGAGGAGCTCTTCGCGGCCGGCGGGGTCTACACGACCCTCGTCAGCCAGGAATAGGAACATAAGGACGCACATGGGCTGGTTCGAAAGTCAGATCGAGGAGAGGCGCGCGGCGGACGACGCGATGCTCGCGGATTCGCTGCGCGGCATCTCCGACGCCGTCACGGGTCGCGTCACCACGAGCGGCACAGACGCCGCGGCACAGGCAAAAAGCGCCCTCGACGCCGTCCTTCGCTACTACGGCGCCAAGGAAAAGCAGGCTGAGGGGTCCGGGACGGCAATCGGCGGGCTCGGCAGCGCGCCCGCCAAGACCACCGACGCGCAGAAGGTCGAGAAATACCTCGAGGAGCGGCTACGCGTCACCGGCATCATGTGCCGACCGGTCCGCCTCACGCGCGGCTGGGAGAAGGACGCCGTCGGCGCCATGCTCGGCTTCACCGAGGACGGCGTGCCCACGGCGCTCATCCCCCGCGCCCGCGGCGGGTACTCTTGCCGCGATCCCCGCACGGGACAGCCCGTCTCGGTCGGCTCGCCCGCCGCGCCCAAGCTCGACGAGAAGGCCTATTGCTTCTATCGCCCGCTGCCCGCGCGCGCCCTCACGGTTCCCGATCTCTTCGTCCACATGCTCCGCTCGCTCGACCCCTCCGACTACGTCGCCCTCATCGGGACCACGCTCATCTCGACGCTTTTGGGCACGGTCACCCCGAGCGTGACCAAGATCATCTTCGGCCCGGTCATCGAGAGCGGCCAGACCTCCGTGGTGCTGCCGGTCATCACCCTGATGGTCGGCGTGACCATCTCGTCGATGCTCATCGGCGTCGCGAACGGCTTCGTCACCAGCCGCGTGAGCACCAAGCTCAACGTTCCGCTGCAGGCGTCCATCATGATGCGCGTCCTCTCGCTGCCGGCGTCCTTCTTTGCCGGCCACCAGACGGGCGAGCTCAGTGAGCGCGTGGGCGCGGTCTCGTCGCTCACCTCGATCCTGCAGTCGATGGCGTTCTCGACGCTTCTCTCGTCGCTCTTCTCGTTCGTCTACATCTTCCAGATCGGCACCATGACGCCGGCGCTGCTCGTGCCCGCGCTTCTCTTTACGGCGGCGTCGTGCGTCGTCACGCTCGTCATCGGCTTCGCCCAGCAGCGCATGACAAAGAAGCAGCTCGAGGTCACGAGCAAGCTCTCCAGCATCCAGTACGCACTGCTCTCCGGGGTGCAAAAGATCAAGCTCGCCGGCGCCGAGAAGCGCGCGTTCGCGAACTGGGCCAACGCGTACTCCGCCTCGGCCGCCCTTGCCTATAACGGCCCGGCCATCGTACGCCTCTCGAGCACCATCCAGACGGCCGTCTCACTCGCAGGCACCGTCGTCATCTACGGAGCCGCAATCGCCGGCGGCGTCAGCGTAGCCGAGTACATGGCCTTCACGGCCGCTTACGGCATGGTCACCGGGGCCTT
>CAVIBB010000002.1:14773-61007 GCA_963640745.1 Paludibacteraceae bacterium | reverse complement strand
AAAGACCCTCGTCTCGCGCCTTTCCGGCGGCTTCGAACTCGACCACGTGACCTTCTCCTACAAAGAGGGGCAGCCGAACGTCCTCACCGACATCAGCCTCAAGGTCCGCCCCGGCAGCTACGTGGCCATCGTCGGAAAGACGGGCTGCGGCAAGTCGACGCTGCTGCGCCTGCTGCTCGGCTTCGAGACCCCGCAGAGCGGCGCCGTCTACTACGACGGACGCGACCTGACCGGCCTCGACGTCCAGGGCGTCCGCCGCAACATCGGCGTCGTGCTCCAGGACGGCAAGCTCTTCCAGGGCAGCGTCTACGAGAACATCGCCATCAGTGCGCCCGGGCTCTCCATGGAAGACGCTTGGCACGCGGCCGAGCTCGCGGGCTTCGCCGATGACATCCGCGCGATGCCGATGGGTATGCAGACGCTCGTCACCGAGGGCGGCGGCGGGATCTCCGGCGGGCAGCGCCAGCGCCTCATGATCGCGCGCGCCGTGGCCGGCAAGCCGCGCATCGTCATGTTCGATGAGGCGACGAGCGCGCTCGACAACGTGACGCAGCGCATCGTCTCCGAGTCGCTCGACGAGCTCAAGTGCACGCGCCTCGTCATCGCCCACCGCCTCTCGACCATCCGCCACTGCGAGCGAATCATCCTCATCGACCAGGGGCGCATTGCCGAGGACGGCACCTACGACGAGCTCATCGCGCTCGGCGGCCAGTTCGCCGCTCTCGTGGAGCGCCAGCAGCTTTAGCGGGTCGATGGAGCGATCCTCCTGTTTGCCATTGTGTGCGTCCGTGGTGCGCTTTTGATGCGCTTGGGTCGGTATTGTGACCTCAAGCAAACTTACGTCGCGCACGCGCGGAAAGGCAGATAGCCATGAAAACCCTAAATGAGGTGTTTGACCAGTACAAAGACAACCCAGGCTTCCGTTGGATGATGACGGCGGGCGACCTGACCGACGAGCAGCTCGTCAGCTTCCTGCGCGCCCACGACTGCAACGCGAACGCCGATGAGGCCATCTCGTTTCTCGCCGGGCTCATGTCCGACGTCGACGAGGAGGAGCTCGCCGAGGAGGAGCTCGCCGTCATTGCCGCCGGACGGCCCGACGTTGGCTTCAACTACGACCTCTTCAAGCTGCCGTAAAGCAGCCGCCCGGCGCCATGTCGGAGCAAACAGATTTCAGCCCTTCCCTTCGAGCCCGGGGGCCTCCAATCCAGGAGGCCCCCGGGCTTTTGCGCACGTCGCGACCCGTTCAGCGCCCGACGGCGCCCCCGAAAGATCGCAAGGCCGACTTATCCCACTTTAAAATTGAGTTTGCCGAGTAGCGAGCAATTGAGAACCCTCGCTCAACTGGGCAAACGTCACCATCAGTCGCGTGGCTACTCGCTCAACTCAATTTTAAAGTGGGATATCTCGACCATGCGCCAAAGCAGCCGTTCCATCGGCCGATAACCGTCCCCGTCCAAGGGCTCTCCGCGGCCAAGAGGCCGTCTCGGCGCAAGAAAAAGGGCGGGGGATGCGCTCCCCCGCCCTTGACGGACTGGTTTTGTGGTCTTTTCTAGGCGGCGACGGGCGCAACCGGGGCAACGGGGACCTCAGGGGTCTCGACGTCGTCGGTCGGCTCAGCCTTGCCGCAACCGAGAATCATATAGAAGACGTAGGGCACCAGGACAAGGCCGGCGGTGAAGCCCGCGCCCTTACCGAAGCGGCGGGCAACCTGGCGGGCGACGAGGATGCTCAGCACGACCGTCGGCAGGAAGGCGAAGCCGGCGAGCATGCCCATGGCCTCATTGCCGCTGAAGACCTCGCCGAGAAGGCAGATGCCGCCGAGCGCGGTGTAGGCGACGGTCATCTCGACGGCGCATCCGGCAACTCGCGCCATCTCGTAATCCCGATAGACCGGAACGACCTGCGACCACCCCTTCCCACCGAGCTTCTTTGCTGTCTTCCATTGACCGATGATGGTCAGCGCGACCAGCGCGACCACGACGAGGGCCAAGAGTCCGAGGGCGCAGACGACCGCGAAGGTGATGGCCGAGTTCGCCGTGGGGGCGCCGGCGATGCCGTTAAGGAAGTCCGGTTGGTTGCTCTTAACGAGGTTCATCAGGTCGTTGGCGTTGTTGATCTCATCGTACATGGTCGGTTCCTTTCTTTGTTTCGTTTACCGTGATTGCACTATGCGCCTGGCGCCGCATCAGTAGCGCATCACGCGCCCACGAGCCGAATTAGAAAAAACGGCCGTACGAGAAGCGCTTCCCGCACGGCCGCCCGAAAGCCACCCCGCCGCGACCCGACCTACACCGCGCCCCAGTCCTCAACGAGCTGGTAATCAAGGCCATGCTCAAAGATCTTGTGCTCCATAGTGGCGGCAAGGTCCTTGACCGCCGGCGCGATCTCCGGGGAGAGATCCAGGTACCAGTCGATGGTCTCGAGCACGTAGCGCCGCTTGAAGTCCTCCGGAGCCAACACGGCGCACCGCAGGTTGTGCAGGCGGTCCGCCGCCTTCACCACGCGCGCGATGTCGTTCGCGCGGATCTGCTCCACATACTCCGCCATCACATAGCCCTCGCTCTTGCTGAGCGCCCGCACCGCCTCGAGAACCGTAGGGCCTCCGAGCTTGAGAATCTCCTCTTCGGTGGCGTCGGTGTCCTCAAGCAGGTCGTGGAAAAACGCCGCGATGGCGTAATCGGCCCCGTAACCCCAGCGGTTAACGATATCCGCCACAGCGACCGGATGCACGATATAGGGCATGCCGCCCATGCGGACCTGTCCCGCGTGCTTCTTTGCAGCGAACTCGAGGGCTGCCACATAGCGAGGGCTATCGGGCGTCGGCTTGGCTCCCATTAATCCACCAGCTTCCCATAGGTTTTTATCAGGTACTTTGCGCGGGTCATGGCACGACCCCGGTTCTTCAGCGAGAGGGCGAGGAAATCGGCGACAGCCTCGGGCGAGAGCCCCCGCCGGCAAAGCTCGGCATGGCACAGGTAGCGCAGCCCCGTCGAGGAAGAGATGATATCGATGTCGGTCGCCTCGAGCGAGCGCTCGAACATGCGCATCGCCATCTGTTTGTTGTTGTCGAGCAGCTGGGAGAGCTCGCCCATCGTGGTAACGCCGAGCCACGCGAGCTGCTCAACGTAGGCGGACGGATCGCACTCCTCCACCTGGCCGGAACAGCAGTCCGCCATCTCCTCGAGCATCGCGCGCATGGCCTTGCTGTGCCGCACGTACTCTGTAAGAGAGACCAGGTCGATGGCCACGTCGTCGGCGGTGCCGTCGATGATGCTCTGGCGCACGCCCTCCGTGTAGTCGACCATGATGTCGCGCACGCGCATGAACTCGTCGTCGGCGAGCTCAAGCAGGGCGCTGATGCGCGCGAAGCCGCGAGACACCGAGCGCGGCACGCCGAACTCGCTCTTGTAGCCGAGGTCGTGCTCGATATCGCTCCACACATGCTGCAGGCAGGTACGGACCTGTATCTCGAAGGGCCACCGGCAGCACTCGTCGTCGTACTCGCCGCCCTTGGGGAGGGTGCAGACGTAGTGAAGACTCAGGTAGCCGAAAGCGTCCTCGCCGATGTCCTTGCGCTTGTCGTCGGACTCGGCCCAATCAATGTCGAACTGCTGCTCAATGAGCTTTCCCAGGTAGTCGACATCGTCGTTGAAGTAGCAGACCACGCGCGCGCCGAGGATGTCCTTCAGGTCGTAGAGCTGGGAATAAGCGCCGGGATGGCGGGCCAGCTTACCCACGAGCGATTCCTCGGACTTTACACGGTGCTGGACCGCGAAGGCACGGCGGCCGGAAGCGCGGATGACCGCGCGGAGCCGGGCATGGACGATGTCGCCCATCTCCTGGAAGGTGCTCTCGTTTTTGCGGTACTCCTCGACGATGAGGCGTTCCCTGAGGTCCATCGACATCCTTTCGAAAGAGAAACGAAGCGCAGGTAGGCGCCTACTCGACCGCGAACACGATCGTAAGGATATTAAGCCCGTCGACGCGTCGGTACTCCATGCTCCGCGACATCCGCCGCATCATGTGGATACCGAGCCCGCCGATCTCTCGCTCGGCGGCAGGGAGGGTCGTGTCGGCGTCGGGCGCGGCCGTCGGGTCGAACTCGACGCCGTCGTCCACGAACTCGACGAGCAGGTCGGCGCCCTTTCGGATTATGGACACGACGGCGCGCGACGCCTTGCCGTACCGGCAGATGTTCGAATACGCCTCGTCCGCCACAACCCGGACGCGCGACGCGGAGCGCGCGCCCGCGCCGAGCCTCGGAAGGCGCTCGTCAAAGAACTTGCCGACAATCTCGACGGAATCGAGCTGGGCATCGGTGATGACGCGGTCGCGCCCGCGCAGCGCCATGAGCGAAACGCTGAGCATGGTGATGTCGTCGGACTGCTCGGCCCCGTCGGCAAAGGCGGAGACGGCGGAGATCACGGCGTCGCAGGTCTCCTTAGGCGTTTCCTTCTCGCCAAGTCCGTTCAAGGTGTCCAGCAGGCGTTTCTCGCCGAACATCGCCTCGTCCTTGTCGCAGGCCTCGGTCACGCCGTCGGTATACAGGAAGAGCCTGTCTCCCGGCCCGAGCGCGACGAGGTTGCGGCGGTAACGAATGCCCTCCATGCCCGCGAGGAAGAAGTTCGGGCGCTCCACGCGCAGGTACTCGTACTCGCCGTTCGCGCGCCTGAGCAGCGGCGGGTTGTGGCCGGCGTTCGCAAAGGCGAGCTCGCCGGTAGAGAGGTCGAGCTTGCCCAGCCACGCCGTGACGAACATCCCGGACTCGTTGGCCTCGCACAGGACCCGGTTGGCCTCGGTAAACGCCTCGTCAACCTCCATCTTTGACACCATGAGCGAGTGGATCTCGGTCTTGGCCTTCATCATAAAGAGCGCCGCCGGCACACCCTTACCCGACACATCGGCGACGAGGAAGACGAGCGTGTGGTTGTTCAGCATAAAGAAGTCGTAGAAGTCGCCGCCGACCTCGCGAGCCGCACGCATAGACGCATAAAGGTCGAAATCAACACGATCGGGGTACGGCGGGAAGACCGAAGGCAGCGCCGAGTGCTGGATCTGGCGCGCGAGGGCAAGCTCCGCGTCATGGCGATGCTCGGCCTCCTCGATGTAGCCCTTGAGGGCCGCTATCGTCGTGTTGATGTTGCCCGAGAGATGCTCGAACTCCTGATGGGTGCGCACGTCGATGCTGGTGTCCAGGTTGCCGTGCGCGACGTTGTCGAGGCTTCCCTCGACGAGCTGGAGATTGTTGACCACGCGGCGGCGCAGCAGCTGGAAGAGCACGATGAAGAGCACGGCCAGGACAAGGATGTCCATGTCGATGATCAGATAGACCATAAGCGCCGGGACGGCGTCTGCCTCCTCCTCGGGCAGGTACAGCAGCGCCTCGTAGCCGCCCTCGGCAAAGTAATGGCGGACCGCATAGCTGGAGGCGCCGTCGACTTCGATGTAGTCGCACACGTCGTAGTCAAACTCGCTCGGCAAGGTGTGGATGACGTCCTCGATATACCTGCCTCGGAAGACGGGGGTCAAGATCTCGTGCGTGTCTTTGTCGTAGACGATGGCATAGCCGCTGGTCTGGACGCGCCAGGCGTAGTCCGAATTGAGCATCTCGTCCCAGCCGACGCGCTCGGCGATCTCGGCAATGTCCTCCGCATCGCCTATGAGCAGGCTATTGACCTGCTGGTAAGAAAGGCTGTCCGTGATGGCCAAGGTAAATATGAGGATGGTGACGAGAGCCAGGACCAGGATGCCGAAGAGCCGCGCCGCCAGGTCGTTGATGAGGTACGGCGGCCGGGCAAAGAGGGACGCCCGGTCGATGAAGCTCTGGCCCACAAAGGCGAGACCGCAGGCAATCGCGTTCAGAACGATCATTGTGAACGAGCACGCCTGAACATACTTGAAGGCGGACAGCGTCGAGTCGAGGCCGGTCATGAGGATGAGCAGCATATGGAAAGTCTCGACGCTCACGCCGACGCCTATCGCGTAGCCGAGGACGGGACGCTTGTCCTCGAAGACGAGCTTGCGCATGAGGCCGGCAACGATGCCCGCGGCGAACGTGGCTACCGAGCAGGCAAAGCGCGTGGTCTCGCCGCCTCCCCACAGCACGCAGAGCCAGCGCTCGGCCGCGCCGATGGCGCCGGCGATAAGGCCCGCGGGGCAGCCGAAGGCAAGGCCCGCGACGACCGGGGCGGCATCGCGCACGTTGGCGACCGCGTCGCCGTCGACGACCGGCGTGCCCGTCTCGGTGGCAAAGACCGCCGCCGCGCCGAACGCGACGCCGATGACGAGCTGGCGCGCCCAATGAGGAAGCCTCCCCCACCGCGTCGATCTTTTCTCGGCGACGACGAAGAGGCCGGTCAGGAACGCGGGAAGCAGGGTCTGAACGATAAGGGGGAAGGTCAGTTCCATGGGTGAGCTCACCGACCCGCCCTACTCAATGACGAGGAAGTCCATGAAGCCGGTTATGTCGAAGATCTCCATCACGGAGTCGCCCACGTGGGTGAGGCGCATGGCGCCCTGCGCGTTCATGGCCTTCTGCGCGCGCAGCACGAGGCGCAGGCCCGCCGAGGAGATGAACTCCAGGCCATCAAGATCGAGGACGAGGTCGGTGGCGCCGGGAAGAGCCTCGTCCAGGGCGGCCTCGAACTCGGTCGAGGTCACGGTGTCCAGGCGGCCGGACAATGCGAGCTCGACGTTTCCGCCGTCGATGGTCTTCTTGATGGAGAGGGGCATGGGCGGTCCTTTCTGTGCGGCGCGGCCCGCGGCGCGGGGACGGCCAACACGGCCGCCGCTCTCACGCGGCAAGGCGCGTTTCGGGGCATGTACCAGAGGATACGTCTAAATGGATGGCACGCCGTCAAAAACCTGTGTGCACGCGGGCCAAACGGGTATTCTTAAGGAGTTGTGACTGCGAACACGAAGGAGGGCTCATGCCCGCGAACAAACCCGTAAAGATCGTCATGCTCACCGGATACCTCGGTGCCGGCAAGACCACGCTGCTCAACCACATCCTCTCCAACGACGGCGGCATCCGCGCGGCCGTCATCGTCAACGACATCGGCGAGGTCAACGTCGACGCCAGCCTCATCAAGGACGGCGGCTTCACCGAGGCCGAGGACATCATCCCCCTGACCAACGGCTGCATCTGCTGCACCCTGGCCGACGACCTCGCCGACCAGCTCTCCTCCATCGCGGACTCCGGCGACTTCGACTACATCATCATCGAGGCCTCCGGCATCTGCGAGCCCGTGCCCATCGCCTACACCATCAGCGCCTTCTGCGACCAGGAGAAGGTCGGCGGCGAGCCCAAGCTCGCGCTCGACAACATCGTCGCGGTCGTGGATTGCGCGCGCATGTACGACGAGTTCAACGGCGGGCGCGACCTTCTTGCCGACGACATCGACGAGGACGACATCGAGAGCCTGCTTATCCAGCAGATCGAGTTCTGCTCCACGCTCATCCTCAACAAGACCGACACCGTGACGCCCGAGCAGCTCGCCGAGCTCAAGGCCATCGTGCGCAGCCTGCAGAAGGAGGCCGTGATCGTCGAGGCCGTCGAGGGCGACGTCGACCTCAAGGAGCTTCTCGACACCGACCGCTTCGACTTCATGCGCGCCTACAACTCCGCCGCCTGGATCGAGGCCATGGAGCACCCCGAGGAGCACGACGACCCCGAGGTCCTCGAGTACGACATCCAGACCTTCGTCTACCACCGCCGCCAGCCCTTCGACCACGAGGCGTTCCAGAAGTACGTCGAGTACAACTGGCCCGACGAGGTCGTGCGCGCCAAGGGCGTGCTGTGGACCACGCTGAACACCGACATGTGCTATCTCTTTGAGCAGGCCGGCCACCAGATGCGCCTCTCCGAGAACGGCCTCTTCGTCCACTCCGCGCCCGAGGAAGAGAAGCAGCAGATCCTCGCCGCGAACCCCGAGATCCTCGATTCCTGGGATCCCGAGGTCGGCGACCGCGAGACCAAGCTCTGCATCATCGGCCGCCACATGGACCGCGCCTCCATCGAGGCCCAGCTCGACGCGCTTCTTACCACCTGGGAGCACTAAGGCCGAGCTCGCCGCTTAAAGCAATGATTAACCGCCGTCCGCGAATCGTGGGCGGCGGTTTTGGTTCGCATCAGCGATAATGAGCGCATTTATCGGCAGAGAGGGGCAGCTATGGCCGTGAGTCAAGAGAACCGGGTTTGCGCGGGCGCGGGGCACGATTGCGCGTTCAGCCGCGCGGGCAGCTCCTGCATGGACAACATCCGCCTCTTTGCCGACCTGCCCGTCGAGTCCAAGCGGGAGCTTCTTGCCTGCTCGCGCCACTCGACGCACGACGCCGGGTCGATCATCGTTCACGAAGGCGACTCGATCGAGTCCATCATCGTGGTGCGCTCGGGCCGCATAAAGACGTTCCGCACGAGCTCAGACGGCGAGGAATACGTGCTCGACGTGCTGCACGACGGCCAGGCGCTCTGGCACGGCATGTTCCTTGCCGACCACATCTACCGCTACTCGGTCGAGTGCCTCACGCGCGTGAAGCTCTGTCGCATCCACCGAGCCGACTTCGAGAAGCTTCTTGCCAACCACCCCGACGTGGCGCTCGGGCTCATCCGCATGGTCACGACCGAGCTAGACGACGCGGAAGAGCGGATCATGATGCTCTCCATCCGCGACCCGCGCCAGAGGCTTGCCGAGTACCTGCTTATCCGCGATCGCCGCTGCGCCGGGCCGGAGATTCGTCTCAAGCTCGAGGACATCGCCGCCTCGGTTGGCCTGCGACCCGAGACCGTGAGCCGCAACATCGCGCAGTTCGTCCGCGACGGCCTGGTCGAGCGCCCCGGGCGCGGGCGGATCCTCGTGGTCGACCACGAGGGCCTGAAGGCCGTCGCCTCGGAATAACGCGCGTCATACGGGAGGGCATGAACCCCGCCCCTCTTATCAGAGTTCTTCGTTCAACTAGCTCTGAGAAGAGGGGCGGGGTTCATGCCCTCCCGTATGCGCCGACCCCTTTCACCAGAACTCTTCGTTCAACTAGTTCTGGGGAGAAAGGCGGGAGACTCGCCGTCTTCAAACGCGCTGGCATTTCTCCCTAGCCGCGTCCACACAAAAGGGCCCGCCTGCACATCGCAGACGGGCCCGAAGTCGCATCAATCTATGCGGCCAGCTGAGCTACGTGCTCGCTCTTACATGCTCTCGTGGCAGGTACGGGCGATGACGTCGAGCTGCTGCTCGCGGGTGAGGTCGATGAACTTAACGGCGTAGCCGGAGACGCGGATGGTGAAGTTGGCGTACTCGGGCTTCTCCGGGTGCTCCATGGCGTCCTTGAGCTTCTCGACGCCGAAGACGTTGACGTTGAGGTGGTGCGCGCCGTGATCGAAGTAGCCGTCGAGGACGTTGACCAGGTTAGCGGTGCGCTGATCGTCGTCGTTGCCAAGGGCAGACGGGTTGATGGTCTGCGTGTTGGAGATGCCGTCGAGGGCGTACTCGTAGGGGAGCTTGGCCACGGAGTTGAGGGAAGCGAGAAGGCCGTTCTGCTCAGCGCCGTAGGCGGGGTTGGCGCCCGGGGCGAACGGGGTGAACGCCTTGCGGCCGTCGGGGGTGCCGCCGGTAGCCTTGCCGTAAACCACGTTGGACGTGATGGTCAGGATCGAGGTGGTCGGCTCGGAGTCGCGGTAGGTGTGGTGCTTGGCGATCTTGGACATGAACGCCTTGAGCAGCCAGACGGCGATGTCGTCGACGCGGTCGTCGTCGTTGCCGTACTTGGGGAAGTCACCCTCGACCTCGTAGTCGACGACGATGCCCTGCTCGTCGCGGATGGTCTTGACCTTGGCGTACTTCATGGCAGAGATGGAGTCGACGACGTGGGAGAAGCCCGCGATGCCGGTCGCAAAGGTGCGGCGGACGTTGGTGTCGATGAGGGCCATCTCGGCGGCCTCGTAGTAGTACTTGTCGTGCATGTACTGGATGAGGTTCAGGATGTTGACGTACAGCTCGGCCAGCCAGTCCATCATGAGGTCGAACTTGTGCATGACCTCGTCGTAGTCGAGGTACTCGGAAGTGACCGGGGTGTACTCAGGGCCGACCTGCATGTGGTTGCCCTGCTTGTCCATGAACTTCTCGTCCTTGCCGCCGTTGATGGCGTAGTTGAGGCACTTGGCAAGGTTGGCGCGAGCACCGAAGAACTGCATCTCCTTGCCGGTCTCGGTAGCGGAGACGCAGCAGCAGATGGAGTAGTCGTCGCCCCAGACCGGACGCATGACGTCGTCGTTCTCGTACTGGATCGAGGACGTGGTGACGGAGATCTTGGCGGCGTACTTGCGGAAGTTCTCCTGGAGACGCTTGCTGTAGAGAACGGTCAGGTTCGGCTCGGGAGCGGGACCCATGTTCTCGAGGGTGTGCAGGAAGCGGTAGTCGTTCTTGGTGACGAGCGAACGGCCGTCCTGGCCGAGGCCAGCGACCTCAAGGGTGGCCCAAACCGGGTCGCCGGAGAAGAGCTGCTGGTAGCTCGGGATGCGGGCGAACTTGACCATGCGGAGCTTGAGGACGAGGTGGTCGATGAGCTCCTGGGCCTCGGACTCGGTGATCTTGCCGGCCTCGAGGTCACGCTGGATGTAGATGTCCAGGAAGGTGGAGACGCGGCCCACGGACATGGCGGCGCCGTTCTGGGTCTTGATGGCGGCGAGATAGCCGAAGTAGAGCCACTGGACGGCCTCGGCGGCGTTGGTGGCCGGCTTGGAGATGTCGTAGCCGTAGATCTCGGCCATCTTCTTCATGCCCTGGAGAGCACGAATCTGGTCGGAGAGCTCCTCGCGCTGACGGATGACGTTGTCGGTCATGGTGCGGTCGCCGCAGTTCTCAAGGTCGGCCTTCTTGCCGGCGATGAGGCGGTCGATGCCGTAGAGGGCGACGCGGCGGTAGTCGCCGACGATGCGGCCGCGGCCGTAGGTGTCGGGCAGGCCGGTGATGACGTGGGAGTGACGGGCAGCGCGCATCTCGGCGGTGTACGCATCGAAGACGCCCTGGTTGTGGGTCTTGTGGTACTCGTTGAAGATCTGCGTGTACTTGTCGTTCACGTGGAAGCCGTAGTTCTCGGCCGCCTGCTGGGCCATCTTGATGCCGCCGTAGGGCATGAAGGCGCGCTTGAGGGGCTTGTCGGTCTGGAGGCCGACGACCTTCTCGAGGTCCTTGGTGTCCTCACCGATGTAGCCAGGGCCGTAGGCGGTCAGGCCGGAGACGACCTCGGTCTCGCACTCGAGGACGCCGTTGTTGGCGCGCTCGGCAGCCTGGAGCTCCTGGACCTTGCCCCAGAGCTGGTTGGTGGCGTCGGTCGGGCCCTCGAGGAACGAGTCGTCGCCGTCGTAGACGGTGTAGTTCTGCTGGATGAAGTCGCGGACGTTGATGTCGTCCACCCAGTGACCACCCTTGAAGCCGTTCCACTCTTCGCGAAGCTGCATTCTCATGCCTCCTTCTGTTCGGCGCGTCCGCCCGGCGGGCCTCGGCGCATTTATGACCTGATACAAAGAAACGCAGTGCGTGGTAAATCGTTTGGTGCTCGGCGCTTGAGCTTGCGCTAGATCCGAAGCTCGCCGCGAAGGACCTGCTGCGCACGCTCGGTGCGCTCCTTGGTCGGCGGGTCGACGCCCTCGAGCTCGTAGGTAAGGCCGAGCTCCTTCCACTTAAAGACGCCCAGTGTGTGGTAAGGCAGGACCTCGATGCGCTGAACGTTGGTAAGGGTTTCGATGAACTCGCGGGTGCGGCGCAGGTAGTCGTCGACGTCGGTGATGCCCGGCACGAGGACGTGGCGGATCCAGATGGGCTCGCCCTTCTCGCTGAGGTAGCTCAGGCAATCGAGGATGTTCTCGTTCGAGCGGCCGGTGAGCTTGACGTGCTCGGCGTCATCGATGTGCTTGATGTCGCAGAGCATGAGGTCGCAGACGTCGAGGAGCTGGTTGAACTTGTCGAACCAGGCGCCCTCGCGGGTAAAGGGAGCAAGGCTCGTGTCCAGGCAGGTGTTGATGCCGCGGGCCTTCGCCTTGGTAAAGAGCTCGAGGACAAAGTCGAGCTGGAGAAGCGCCTCTCCGCCGGAAACGGTGATGCCGCCCTCCGGGCCCCAGTAGCTGCGATAACGCTCCGCCGCGTCGAGGAGCTCGTCGGCGCTCTTGAGCTCGGCGCCCTCGGCCGCCCAGGTATCCGGGTTGTGGCAGTAGGCGCAACGCATGGGGCAGCCCTTGAGGAAGATGAGGTAACGGACACCGGGGCCGTCGGCCGAGCCGAACGACTCAATCGAGTGAACTCGTCCCTGCATCCTATCCCCTCGCTTCCGTTTCGTTTCGTCCCCGTTACACGAACCTTGCTCAATTTAGGTTCGAGGGGCGCCGCGTTCCTTGATTAGAATCAAGTAATTCGAAATTCCTTAAGTGACGCCGCAAACGGTCGAAAGTAGGCGGTGAACGGTTACCCAACGACATGCCCGCAGTAATTGGGCCGTGCACGAACACGCCGGCGACCCTCTACCCGCCCTCTTGAGCCCGATTCGGGGCTTCGCTTATACGAAAATCGCCTCCGTGTGGGATTTAATTCGGGAGTGGCGAGTAGTCGGAGAAGTCGCGCTTACGTTTCCGCAGGTAGACGGCTTGTCTGTTTTGCGGCTACTCGCCCAGTTCGAATTAAATCCCACACGGAGGCGATTTTGCTCCGGTCGCCCGTCGGAGCGACCAATCCGCGTTTCTACCGGGGCGTTACGGGGTAACGTGCCCACATGGATACAGTCGTCTGCGGGGCATCCGCCTTCCAATACTGGCGCACGCCGCCAATCGTCGAGCTCCTGGCCGCCGGCCCGAGCGATTACCCCGGCTTGTGCCGATTCATCGACGAGGAGTCGCTTATCGGCTTTCGCAGCAACCTAGCGGCTTCCTTGCCCCTGCCGCGCGCCTGCGCGGGAGGACCGGCCTGGCGCCACGCGGGCTCTGCGCTGAAGACGATTCGCGAGTACCAGATGCTCTTGGCCCCCGCCGCAGACTTGCCGCTAAAGGTGATGATTGACGAGCCCAAGAATCGACGCACAACGAGCATCGTCAAAACGATGCTCTGGAAGGATGACCTCCCCTATTGCTCCACCGAACAGATTGCGGAAAACCTCGAGGTGACGACCCCGGCTTTTACTCTGCTGCAGCTCGCACACGAAATGAGCCTCGTGAGCCTGGCGCTCATGGCTTCGGAGCTGTGCGGCAGCTACGCCGTGTTCCACGCTCCGCCGGTCATCGCCAGACAGCTTCAGATCATGATTGACAGCCGCCGCCTCCCCGAACTCGGCGATTGGCGCCCCTGTCTCTCGCCGGACGGAAAGCTCACAGACCTCTGGTCGCGCCCCGCGCTCCTCGAGCCAAGCGATCTGGCAAGCATCGCGGAACAGTCGGGCTCGCGCAACGGAAAGTCGAAGCTGCTCAAGGCCGCCGTGCTCGTTAAGCCCGCGGCGGCGTCGCCGTTCGAATCTCAGGCCGGGATACTGCTTGGACTTCCGAAGCGTTTGGGTGGCGAAGGCCTCGACGGGTTTACTCATAACGAAAAGGTCGCGCTCACCCCCGATGCCCGTCTGCTCGCGCAGAGGGAGTGCTGCTACTGCGACCTCTACTGGCCCGAGGGCCTGGACGTCGAGTGCCAAAGCGCCCAACACCACGACATGGAAGGCGGCTTCCTCTCGGACTCAGACCGAACGGCCGCTTTAAAGCTGGTAGGCATGGAGGTCCTGCCCCTCACATATGCACAAATGCGGGACAAAGGACGCTTCGACGCGTTCGTGCTCGCTGTCGAGGACGCGCTCGGCCGGCCGCACAGGAATAAGACCAGTCGCCAAGCCGCCGCAACCCAAGATTTACGCGACGAGGTCTTCGTCAACTGGTGGAACCTGCCGAATTCCTAGCGGGCGGCCGTTCCGAGTATGCGCCTCAAACCAAAAATCGCCTCCGTGTGGGATTTAATTCGGGAGTGGCGAGTAGCCGTCGAAGCCGCGCTCACGTTTCCGCAGGTAGACGGCTTGCTCATTTTGCGGCTACTCGACCTGCTCGAATTAAATCCCACACGGAGGCTATTTTTGCATCAAAACCCCTCGAAAGCGGCGGGAGCATCGCTTTCGAGGGGCGTTTTTAAACGAAGGCAGCCGCAGAGAAGGCAGCCTACTCGTGAATGCGGGTGCCGGAAAGGCCGGCCATCGTCTCGGGAGCCTTGTCCAGCGCGCCGATGATGCAGGTGCGGCCCTTACGAGAACGCACGAACTTGATGGCCGCACGAACCTTCGGCTCCATCGAGCCCTTGCCGAACTGGCCCTCGTCGGCCAAGCGCTCGGCCTCGTCGGCGGTGATGTCCTCGAGCTCACGCTGGTTAGGCTTGCCGAAGTTTACGGCCACGTGCTCGACGGCGGTCAGCAGGAAGAGGACCTGCGCGTCGCAGTCCTCGGCAAGAAGCTCGCCGCCCATGTCCTTGTCGATGACGGCGGGCACGCCCTCGTAGATACCCTTCTTCTCCCAGTCGCGAACAACCGGGATTCCGCCGCCTCCGCAGGCGATGACGATGAACTCGTTGTCCAGCAGGTTCAGGATGCTCTCCGCCTCGACGATTTTCTTGGGCTCGGGACTCGCGACGACGCGCCTCCAGCCTCGGCCGGAATCCTCGACGAACTTCTTTGAGGGGTCGGCGGCCTTCTCGCAAACGGCCTGCTCCCTGGTCAGGAAGGGGCCGATCGGCTTCGTCGGGTTCTGGAAGCTCGGATCGTCGGGGTCAACCTCGATCTGGGTCACAACGGTCGCGGCGTGCCAACGCTTATAACGAAGGTGCATCTCACGGCCGATGGCCTGCTGCAGGTGGTAGCCGATGTAGCCCTGGCTCATGGCTCCGCACTCGGGCAGCTCCATGGCGGGGATGCGCGGGTCGTTCTCGGCCGCAGCCGCAAAGGCGTTCTGGATCATGCCGACCTGCGGGCCGTTGCCGTGCGTGATGATGATCTCGTTGCCCTGCTCGATCAGGCCGACGAGCGCATGCGCGGCGTGGTTGACCTTCTGGATCTGGTCCTCGGGCGTGTTGCCGAGGGCGTTGCCGCCAAGAGCGACGACGATGCGGTCGGGGCGGTTGTTGCTCATGTGCCCATACCTCTTTTCTCTGTGGACGTGGCAAGAAACGACACGCGCCCCGCAGGGCATCCGCCGGCCGCGGGGCGCGCTCAGGAGAGAGACGAACGAACTAAGCTCAGGTCAGAAGGCCTGCCGTTAGGCAGCCGGCTCCTGCTGGGTAATGCAGTGGATGTTGCCGCCGCCGAAGACGACCTGCTCGGACTGCACGCCCACGACCTTGTAGGCGCCCTCGCCATAGGTCTCGTCGTAGATCTTCTGGAGGGTCTCGACGGCCAGCGCGTCGTTGACGTCGCCGTACTGCGGGGTGATGACGCCATGGTTGGTCACGAGGTAGTTCATGTAAGAGGCGATGAGCGGCTCGTCGGCCACACGCGGCTCAGCGTTCTCGTCGACATCGATGGTGTCGCAGGAGGCCTGGTCCATGTAGAGCGGCTTCACCGGCATGGGAAGCTTATAGACCTTGAGCTTGCGGCCCTTGGCGTCAACGGCGTTGGAAAGCGTCTCGTAGGCATCGTGACACTGGCTGTAGAACGGGTAGTCGGGGTCGTCGGTCCAGATGACGGCCACGACGCCGGGGGCGATGAAGGTGGCGACGTCGTCGATGTGACCGTTGGTCTCCTCGGGGTCGATGCCCTCCTTGACCCAAATGACCTTCTCGACACCGAGGTAGTTCTTGAGGTGCTCGTTCATGTACTCGCGAAGCTCCTCGCTCCACGGCTCGAACTTGCGAGCGTATTTCGGCCAGATGGTATCCTCGTCCTCCTCGTCGGCGAGCACCGCGGAGCAGGTGCGGCCCGGGGAGAGCAGGCACTGGTCGGTAACGATGACGGTGCCCTCGCCGTCGACGGTGATGGAGCCGCCCTCGAGGATCATGTCGTCGGGGCGATAGGTCCTGCAGCCGGAGAACTCGGCCATCTTCTGGGCGATCTTGTCGTCGGAGTCCCAGGGGAAGTACAGGCCGTCGACGAGGCCGCCGTAGGCGTTGAAGTGCCAGTTGTTGGCGCGCTTCTCGCCCTTGCCGTTAACGACGAAGGTGGCGCCCGTGTCGCGGAACCAGGCATCGTTGGTGGTCATCTCGAGGACGGTGATGTTCTCGTCCTCCTCAAAGACGGCCTTGCAGTTGGCGTAGTCGCACTCGTTGACGCACATGACGACCGGGGTGAACTCGGCGATGGCGCGGGCAATGGCGGCGTACTGCTTCTGAGCGGGCTTCGCGCCGTGAGCCCAGGTGTCGGTACGGTGGGGCCAGCCCATCCAGACGCGATCCTGCGGCGCGAACTCGGCGGGCATGTAGAAGCCGTCGGCCTTAGGGGTGGACTCGGACTCGGTGATGGTACGCATTGTGCTTTCCTTTCTCCATTTGGAAAGAACTCCTACGTGAATTTGGGGTGAGGCCTACTCGGCATCGGCCTCGGCAGCGGCCTCCTCGGCCAGGCGCTGGGCGGCGAGCTCGGGCGTGAGGCCCTGGTACTCCTCGGCACGGCCCTTGGCGGAGACCACACGGAAGACCTCGCCGATGGCAAGCAGCACAAAGAAGATGATGAGCATCGGGACCTTGGACTCGATCTCGTCCGCGGAGAGCGGCACGAGCGTGGCCACGATGGCGAGCACGAGCTCGATGGCCGGGACGGCCAGGGCGACGTGCATCATCGCGCCCTTGAACGGGAAGGTGAAGACGCGCTCGCGGTTCGGGTCGTTCTTGCGGAGCTTGAGGAACGCCGGGAACATCGGGATGTAGGTGAGCAGCAGGAAGACGACCGAGGTACCAAACAGCATCCAGAACAGGCCGTTAGAGATGGCCTCGATAGGCACGAGCTGCAGCGCAAGGGTGAGCGAGGCCACGATGGCGTTCACGAGGTTCGCGCCGTTGGGCATATCGTCCTTGCTGATCATGGAGGCGAAGACCTTGGGCATGTTGCCGTGCTCGGCGGCGTAACGGGCAACGGAGTTCACGCCGAAGGACCATGCCGCCATGTTCGCGAACAGGGTGATGAGGAAGGCGACGCAGACAATCTGGAAGATCGGGGAATCGCCGACCATGGTCTGCAGGGCGACGATCATGCCGTAATCGGGGTCGATCTGGTCGGCAGGGATGGCGGCGCCGATGCCGAAACCGGCGAACAGGTAGATCACGGCAATAGCGAGGCCGCCGGCGATGATTGCCTTCGGAATGTCCTTGGCGGGGTCGGCCATGTCGTCGGTCATGGTACAGATGACCTCGAAGCCCATAAAGTTGAAGATGATGATGGACAGGTAGCTCAGGGCGTTCGTGTTGGTAAGCTCCGGCATGAAGGTCGCGGCGCTCATGTCGTTGGCAAAGCCGTTCTGCGAGGCGTACCAGATGCCGAGAGCGCCCACGAGCACGGCCACGACGACCTTGATGAGCGCGCCGCCGTTAAGGACCCACTCGGAGTCGGCTACCTTGGAGCGACCGATGAGGTAGACGATCCACACGAAGCCGAGCTCGATGAGGATCTGGACAGGGAGGCTGAAGTTCCAGCCGAACGCGAGGTTCAGGATGGGCGGGAACAGAACCGCCAGCGAGGTGATCCACAGCGGGTAGTTGACCCAGTAGTAGTACGAGATGCGGGCGCCCCACTTGTCGCCGAGGCCGTCGCGCACCCAGTCGTAGATGCCGCCCTCGCCGTCATAGGTGGTGCCGAGCTCGGCGACCACCATGCCGTAGGGAAGCAGGAAGGTAAGGATCAGAAAGATCCACCAGAAGAACTGCTGGTTGCCAATGGCGGCAGCCGGCGCGGCGGCTTCGCAGACGAAGACGACGCAGATAACGGTCGAGATGACCGTCAAAAAGGAAAGGTGCTTCTTCTCTTCGCTCATGCGAACTCCTTAGACGTTTGAAGAGAAATGAGCGAGGGCGGGCCGTAGGGAGAGGACCCGGGAACGGGCGCCCGCCCCCGCTTTGATCTATGGCGTGCCGGCGGCATGGCAGGGCCGGCGCACCGGGGGGGGATTTGGTTGAGCCAGGCCGCGGGCTTACGCCTGGAGCTCGTCAAGCTTGGCGACGGCGGCGTGGAGCTGCTCCTTGGACGCGTACTCGACGCCCTCGTCGTTCAGCGGGGTACGCTTGCCGAAGGCAGCAAGAAGCGCGCGGATGGAGTGCTTGCGGTTCTCGGCCTCGACCCAGCACAGGGAGCGCTCGGGATCGTCCATGACCTCGTCGACGACCTCCTCGCCGCGGGTGGCGGGCAGGCAGTGCATGAACTTGGAGTTCGGGCCGGCGAAGTTCATCATGTCCATGGTGACCTGGTACTTCGGGTAGAAGACGTCCATGTAGTTGGCGCCGGAGACCTCCTCGTCGTAGAGGCCGTACCACACGTCGGTGTAGATGAAGTCGGCGCCCTTGATGGACTCGATGTCGTCGGAGATCACGACGGAGCCGCCGGAGACCTTGCAGTTCTCCTCAGCGATGGCCATGAGCTTCTTGCCGAACTCGGCGCGCTCCTCGTCGGTGCCGACGTGCAGGGCGCCGTCGGAGACCTGGTGACCCTTGGGCCCGAACTGGACGAACTTCATGCCCATCTTGGAGGCGATGAACATCAGCGAGACGCAGACCTGGGTGGCGTCGCCGATGAAGGCCAGGGTGCAGTCCTCGATCTTCTTGCCCTCGGGAAGGTTCTCGAGCATGGTGAGAAGGTCGCCGATCTCCTGGGTGGGGTGGTTGAACTCGGACATGCCGTTGAGCACGGGGGCGGCGGAGCCGGCGGCGAGGCCGACGACGTCCTTGTGACGGTCGACGCGGGCCATCATGATGTCGAGCAGGCTGCCCATGACGCGGGCGGTGTCGCCGAGGGACTCGTGACCGCCGAGCTGGATGGTGCCCGGGCCGTAGAACTGGGCGTGGCCGCCGAGGTCGGTCATGGCCGTCTCGAAAGAAAGGCGGGTGCGGGTGGAGACCTGCTGGAAGATCATGCCGAGGCTCTTGTTGCGCAGGAGGTGGGGATAGTAGCCGTCCTCCTTGATGGCCTTCTTCATGGCGATGGCAAGATCCTCGATGGCGACGATCTGCTCCTTGGTGAGCTCGTTGGTGTCGATGAAGTCCTTAGGCATTGCCATGGTGCTTCCTTTCCGCCGCGCTTTGCCGGCTTTGGTCTTTCGGGGCGCCTTGTGCTCCCCGAGCTTTTTGAGCGAGTCCGTTCAGGCCCGCCGTGTTGCCGAGACCAAGGTTGCTGCACGTCGGGTGCGATGCCCAGACGAAGCCGGGTTTAAGTCCCGCTCGCCGAAGGTCAACCGCGGTAAACCTTCTTTTACCTGGTCTTTTTCGGGCGAGAAACGAGCGCGGGTAAGCGGTAGTGGTAGATTGGTCACTCTTAGGACGGCCGCGAATTGGCCTTCCCGGTTTATCTCAGGGGCGCCGATTCCCGACGGGTGACCTGGATAAACTTGGCAGTTTATCCACCGGGGTCCATACCAAAAGTGGAGGCGCCTGAGGACGCGGCCCCGAGCGCCGGGGCTCTTCCTCGCGGCGAGATATGGCACAGAGTAAGGGGTGCTCGATGGGTACTGCGATCTTCTATGTGTTCACTATGGCGGCCCTCGCCGTCTACTGGGGAACCGCCTGTGTTTCCGGCTTTGCCTTCGCTTCGTCGGGGAGGCGCATTTATCTCGTCATCGCCGCGCTGTTCGTCTTTTACAGCGTCGAGACCTGCGAGCTCTTCTTCAACGAGTTCACCCTACAGGGCGAGGGCGTCGACCTGAGCGACTACTACCAAGTCGCCTTCCCCGTCGCGCGAACGCTCGTGGCGACGCTTGCGCAGGCCTGCATCCAGACCGCGGCCATGTGGCTCACCGACCGTGAGAACATGAGGTCGGTCGTTGCTTGGGGCGTCGTGTTCTTCTTCGCATCGATGGCAATCATCTGGTTTGTTCCCTACGGCCCCGCCCGCCAGTACTTCTATTACCTGGCACGACAGGTTGCCCTCGCGGGCACGCTGATTTATCTGGGAGTCACATACCGCACCACACAAAACGTTGCGCTGAAGACGCGGCTGTCAAAGTATCTAAAGCGCTATGCGGTGCTATGGGCACTTCTTGCCGGCATCGTGATAGAGGACACGCTCGTTATCTTCCTGCTTCCGATGAACGCCCTGGACGTGTGGGCGCTCGTGTTCATCTCCGACAGGAACACCTGTGAGACGGTGCTGTCCATCGTCATGGCCGCCTGGGTGGTCAAGCATGCGTATCACCTGCTGTCCATCCGGCTTCGCGAGGCGCCGAGCGTCGGCAAGGTCGACAAACTCGAGGATCACATCGAGGAGCAGATGGAGCGCATGCGCGAGCGGTACAAGCTCTCTGAGCGTGAGGCCGAGGTGCTGAGGCTCGTCGTTCTCGGCAAGACGAACCACGAGATCGCGACCGCGCTTTACTTGGCCGAAGGCACCGTAAAGAAGCACGTGCACAACATCATGGTAAAGAGCGAGACGAAGTCGCGAGAAGCGCTCACGGTCGCCTTTTGGAAGGCGTAGACGACAATTAGGGCGTGCGCGCGAAAGGCGCCGCGCAAGCCCCACTTCAATGCCGTGCAGGTAAAAGTGCGGATAGAGAAGGATAAACCGTCCTTAAACCCTTATAAACCTCAACGCCGTCCAGCACTCGCCGGGCGGCGTTTTACCATGCGAGCCGTCAGCAGCCTGGGCGCTCCCCGTCGCCCCCAGGCACCATTTGAGCGCGGTCGCAGCGGCGTCCGCGGGGACGGAGGAACGCCATGGAGGACCTGCTCGAGCCGCAGCCGACCGAGCGTGAGCTGGAGACGACCCCGGTTGGCCGGCTCTTTGCGCGCTACTCGCTTACGACCTTCATCGGGTATCTAGCCCAGATCATCATGGTGATCCTGGAAGGGCTGATTATCGGCAACGGCCTCGGCGCAGAAGGGTTGGCATGCGTGACCGTCGTCTTGCCGCTCGAGCTGCTGAATCTCGCGCTCGGCGGCGCGCTCGGCGCCGGGACCGCGACGCTCGCCGGCGAGAGGCGCGGAGCCGGAGACCTCAAAGGGGCGCAGCACGTCTTTGAACAGGGCTTTTGGCTTACGGCATACCTGGTGACGGCGCTCTCGGCGCTGCTTTGGGCATTCGCGCCGCAGTTCGCCGTGCTCCTCGGCGCGACGGGCGACCTTGTGGACCAGATAACGCGCTTTATACGCAACCTGATGCTGCTCTATCCGTTCTGCTCGCTCGGGCAGCTGCTCCTGGCCGTTCTACGCGTCGACGAAAAACCGAACGTGGCGAGCGCCGTGAGCGTCGCCGCCTCGTGCGCCGCGCTCGCGTGCCTCTACACCACGGTGTACGTAATGAAACTCGACTTCGCCGCGGCGGGCTTCTACTTCGGGTCCTCGACAGCGCTGTGGTTCTGCTCAATCCTCTACGTGAACGGCAGCAGGCACTCCGGCTTTAGGGTTACGGCTCGTGGCATGGCGCTTGACCTGCAGATCTGTAAGAACATCCTCGTGCGCGGCATTCCGCTGTTTGGCGTGCAGGCCGCAAGCCTTGTCTACACCACCGTCATCAACAACTTCCTCGGAACGCTCGGCGGCGATGGCGACCTGACCGCGTTTTCCGTGGTCAACGGCTACGTGATTTACCTGCTTGATATGGCCTGCCTTGCTTCTACGATGGGGCTCTCCCCCATCGCGAGCTATAACCATGGGGCCGGGCGACCCGATAGGCTACGGAGACTCATTTGGGTAAGCATGCTCGGGACCACGGCCGTTTTGGCAGCGACCTGCCTTGTGGTAATCCGCTGCGCAGAGCCCATCTCGGTCTTCTTCCTCGGGGCCGATGCAAGCGACTCGGCACTGCTCACCCTCACGACATCGCATTTCTTGCCAATCCTGATATGCGCGCCCCTCGGGTTCGCGGCGCAGGTGGCGTCAGCGTATTTCCAGGCGGTGGGGCACGAGGGCACCTCAACCGTACTATCCGTGAGTCGCTACCTGCTCTTTGCGGTGCCGCTCATCGTGGCACTCTCCGCCGTCTTCGGAATCGACGGCGTATGGTGGGCACAGCCGATGGCCGACACCCTCGCGGCGTTGCTTTCGTGCGCGCTTCTTGCCCGCGAACTTCGCGCCTTGTCTGCCTAGGCCTTCTCGCTGAGCCCCAACAGGACATTTTCCGCCGCTGTCGCACAAAAAAGACCTCCGTGTGGGATTTAATTCGGAAGTGGCGAGTAGCCGACCGTTTTGCGTTTACGTTTCCGCAGGTAGACGGCTTGCTCAATTTTGGGCTACTCGACCGGTTCGAATTAAATCCCACACGGAGGCGATTTTTGGTTCCCGGACCGGCCCGCGGCCCGGGAACGGTGCTTAGGCGAGGACGAGCTGAAGGATTTTGGTGGCGCAGGTCGGCTCGACGGCGTGCTCGACGCCCGCGGGGACGCGCAGGATGTCGCCGGTGGTCATTGCAACGGCGCGGCCGTCCTCCGCGAACCGAATCTGGGTCGCGCCCTCCACCAGGTAATACAGCGCATCGCCGGGATAGCGCTCCTCCGAGACGCTCTCCCCTTCCGAGAACGCCAGCAGCGTGGCGCCCAAGGCGTCGCCCACACGCGTGAGTGACATACTCGAGACCTGGCCCGGGCGTGCATCGATGAGCGACGCGAGCGGCTCCGCGGCCTCGGTCGGCAGGTTCCTAAACGGCATCGCGGCCCCTTACGCAGGAAGGATGACGACGAGCAGCATCTTGAACGCCGTGACGCCACGAACCGCGTGCGGGGCACCCGCGGGAATCACGATGCTCTCGCCGGCGTGCACCTCGTGCGCCACCCCGCTGATGGTGATCTCGCCCGTGCCCTCGAGCACGTTGACCATGGCGTCGCCGCCGGCCGCGTGGCTGCTCATGCCCTCGTCGGCGTCGATGGCAAAGAGCGTCACCTTGGCGCCCGGCATCTGGGAGAGCGTAAGGCTGTTGACCTTGCCGGCCTCGGCGGGAACGGCCTCAGCCAGGTTAAAGACGGTTTCCTTCTCGATGTTCTTGATGAGTTCCATGACACACCTTTCTTCTTGGCCGCATACGCAGCGGCGCTGGCTAGACGTAATACAGGAATGACGACAGTTTATCGCCGATGTCGGCATCGAGCGTGCCGTCGAAGCCCAGGTGAAGCACGGGCGCTGTGGCGCGGTACTCAGGCGAGGCTTCCTTAAGGCGTAGCATCGTATCGGCATTCTCGTAGAGAGAAGCTACGGTGACGACGCCGGCGCTCCTACGCGACTCGCAGACCTGCTTGGCGATGCGATAACGAGCGTTTCCGCCCGCAAAGCGCGGCAAGATCCGGTCGGCCACAGCCGTGAGCTCGTCGAAATCGACGGCGAAGGGGGCGTAGGTCTCCCCCGCCTCGGCAGCAATGTGGTCGGCGGCGGCGCGCATCTTTTCGCGCAACACACCGAGAAGCACGGCACGTCGATCGAGCTTCGCCGACGGGATGTCGTTCGGATCCAGCGTCGCCGTGCGTGCATGGTCCGCGTTCTCCCAAGGCATGCCCGCAGCCGCCGCATGCGAACCGAAAGTGCGGTCCTCGACGAGCTCGTCGTTCCACAGCATCCAGAACCACTCGGAAAGCGGCATGCGCGCCACGGCGTAGCCGCGGTTTCTTGCCAGGTCCCAGATGTTTCCGGCGAGGTCGTCGCAGAAAACAAGCGGCCACTCCCCGACCAGAAAGAGGCAACGGGACGTGGAGTCTGAGGTGACCTCGGGCTTGGCCTCGGCGGCGGCGAGCGCCGTCGCAACGTCCCCCTCAACAAGAAGGCCGAAGAGCCTCTCGGCCGCGCCCGGCCCAAAGACGCGCTCGAGCTCCCACGGCAAGGTCTCGAACTTCGGCGCCCAGATTTTCACGTCCGCGCGTCCGCGCGCCCGCAGAATCGCGCGGACGGCGCGCTCGAACTGGTTATCCGCCTCTGCGCCGCGCGTGGCCGGCAAAACCAAGTGCAGGTCAACGCCATCGCGCGCCGCTTGCTCAGCTGCGAGGATAGACATACCGAGAAGTGCCGTGAACGAACAGTACTCCTTCGTGGAGGTTGCTGTACGCCCAGCCTCGAGGGCCGCGGCATCCAACGGGGCCGTGCGCGCGTCGAGCCCGCGGCGGCGCAAGGCGGCGGCAACAAGCTCGCCGTAAACGCCGATGCCCGGCACCACGACACGCTCGCCGGCGCCGGGCGCGGGAACTTCCCCGCCCTCGGGAATCGCGTAGAGAGCCATCGAGGCTGCGGGCTTCTTGCCATCGGTCCCCGCGACACCAGCCTCACTGCCATCGGCCCCCGCGGCGCCGCCACATCCACAGCAACCAGCGCAGCCATCCGTCGCCAGCACGCCCTTCTCGCCGTCATCGACCGAACTCACGCGCACGGCGTCTTCCGCCGAAAGATGAGAAAGCGCGTTAAGGAACGCCTCGACGCGCGTGACCACGCCCACGCGGCTAAAGTGCTCGTCGCACTCGATGGCCAGGTAGGGCTTGCTGCCCATCTCCTCGGCAAAGAGCTTATCCATCATCGTGTCCGGCCCGCACCCGTGGTTGGTCAGGTACACGGCGAAGAGGCGCGGGTCGCGGCGGATGATCTTTGCGCCCGTGACGATGTGCTGCCCAAACGGCCAGCAGATTCCCGGGTGGTCGGCGGAAACATCGACATCGTGGCCGCCATGCAGGTGCGAGAGCGTAATGACCTTCTGCCCGTGGTCGAGCAGAATCTGCGGGATTCCCATGTTAAGGGCGCTGTCCGCGATGCCGTAATTTCGCGTGACAATGACGAGCACGCGCTCGTCGGGGGCAAGAGACGCCAGCAACTCGTCGCCCAAGCGCTCCAGCTCTTGCCCGTACTCGGTGACGGCAAAGCCGCCCGCCATCATAGCGACGGCGGTTTCCTGCGGCGTATGGCCGAGCTGCTCGCCAAGCCCCAGCATGGCTCCGGCCATGGCCTCTTGCCCGAAGTCCATGTCGAGCATGGGGCTCAAAAGCTCAATGCCGCGCTGTTCAAGGCCCAGGTCGTCAGCCACAAGCAGCGGCGCCGTCTGCATGTACACGCACGCATAGTTGTGCGCCACGCTCGACGACGCATGACGGATAGTCCGTACGCGGGGCATAAAGATGTAATCCACATCCCGCTCCGCCAGCCACGCCATATGGCCGTAGATGAGCTTGACCGGATAGCAGGTCTCCCCGCGCGCGTGCTCCTGCGCGAGTGCCACGATGTCCTCAGATGTATCCGGGGAGAGAAGCACGTTATATCCGAGTTGCATAAAGAATTGATTCGCAAGAGGAAAGAGCCGGTGGAGCATGAGGCAGCGCGGGATACCCACGGTCTTCTTTGCCGGGTCGCGCTCACCGCTGTAATCCTTAAGGAAAAGCTCCTCGGTACGCGCATAGAACGCGCGGTTCAGCGCGACCTGCTCTTGGCCAGCTTCGTTCGCTTGGCGAGAAGAACCGGCCAGGTCAAAGCCCTTGAAGGCCGTTCCCTCAAAGCCGGGCTCGGCGGCCTTCTCCGCCGCCATGAGCGCCGCGCCCACGGCACCCGAGACCGCAAAATGCGGGCTCACGGTTACGGCATCGCCCCAAAACGCGCGGAACGCCTCGACAATGGCGGGGTTGTATGCAACGCCGCCCTGAAGCACGATGTGCTCGCCCACGGGCTTCGCGCCCACAACGCGATGCAGGTAGTTGCGCACGACGGAAAGCGCGAGGCCCGCGGTCACGTCGGCCTTGCTCGCACCCGCGGCCAGCGCGGCGTTGATAGCCGTCTCGACGAAGACGGTGCAACGCTCGCCGAGGTCCACGGGCGCCGCGGCCGAGAGCGCGAGGGCGCCGTAATCCGCGATTGCGACGCCGAGGCGTGCCGCCTGCTCCTCGACAAAGGAGCCTGTTCCCGCCGCGCAGACCTTGTTCATCTGGAAATCGACGACCTGCCCGTCACGCAGCGAGATGTACTTGGAGTCCTGCCCGCCGATTTCGAAGACAGTGTCTACCTGCGGGTTTGCGTGCGCGGCGCCGGCCGCCTGGCACGTGATCTCGTCTATAGCGGCATCGGCGCCCACGAACTTGGCCATAAGGCCGCGGCCCGAGCCGGTGGTGACCACGGCATCCACAGCCACAACGTTACCCAAGCGCGAACCCAGCGAGGCCAGTCCCTCGCGCACGGCGTTGCGCGCGTCGCCCGCGGTCCGCAGGTACTGCGCGTCGAGCACACGGCCCGAGCGGTCGAGCAGCACGAGATTCGTCGAGGTAGAGCCCACGTCGATGCCGAGCGTCGCGTGGACCAGGCCATCCACGGAGGCCTCCCACTCGGAGCGCGCCACGTCAACAAAGCCCTTGCTCGGCGCATAACCGCTGTTCGGCAGCGGAGCCGTGCGGGGAAGCACGTCGACAGCAACGGCGCGGCCCGACTTGCTCAGCGCCGCAAGAAGCCTCTCGAGCCCGACGCCCTTCTCGCCGCCGCGGGCATGCAACGCCGCGCCGGTAGCCTGCGCAAAAAGCGCCTCGTCCCCACAGAGCAGCTCGTCTTCCGCCAAGCCGAACACGTCGCGCATCGCACGCACGACGCCCGCGTTAAGCGCGACACCGCCCGCAAGCGCCACCGGCGCCTCAACGGGAAGGCCGCGCACGATGAGCGCCTTGAAACTCTTGGCCATGGCATAGCAAAGGCCCAGAAGAATGTCCTCGACGGCCACGCCCTCCTGCTGCCGGTGAATGATGTCCGTCTTGGCAAAAACCGAGCAGCGGCCCGAGATTCGCGGCACCGACTCCGCGCCCGCCACCAGGTCGGAATAGGCCTCGATAGAGAGGCCAAGGCGCGTCATCTGGTCCTCGAAGAAAGCGCCCGTGCCCGAGGCGCAGCTCTCGTTCATGGCGAACTGCGGCACCTCGCCCGCGCCGACCCCGTGGACGTAGCAGGCGTTTTGTCCGCCCACGGCAATAACGGAGCGCGCGTGCGGCGCGAGCGCGGCTATACCCCCGGCGATGGCGGGCACGTCCTCCAGAACCGGAAAGCTCTCGGCGCCCACGGCGGCGGCAATGGCGCTCGCCGCTGAACCCGTGGCGCACACACCGACGCATCCGTCCAGCCCCAGCTCCGCGGCCATACGGGCAAGAAGCCCATGCGCCGCGCCAGCCGGGTCCCCGCGGTGCGGCTCGCGGCGGCTCCACAGCAGCTCAAGCGACACGAGCTTCTTGCCGGCGCCGTCGCTTACGGTCGCCGGCGATTCCGACCCGGCAGCAACAGCCACAGCAACCACCTTGACCGAGCTCGCGCCCGCGTCTATGCCAACGGTGTACTTCACGTTGATCTCCTCTTTAGTTTTGTTCGCAGAGTGCGGACCTAAACAACACGGTCGCGGCAAACTGGCGTCGTTGCCGTCGGCCTTCTTGCCGCCTAGGCCTCGTCGGCGCCTTCGCGCTCCGCTGCCCACGCCTCGTACTCGGCAAGAAACGCCTCGCGATCCAGTTTCTTGAGCTTCACGACGTCGTTGAACGTCACGAGCTTGGTGATGGGATTGCTCACCGAGAACGGGAAGCCCTTGGAGCGCAGGAACTCCCCGAAGGCGGGTTCCTCGGTGGCGATCTGGTTCATGGACTTGGAGGGGTCGATCATCATGGTTCCTCTCGCAGAGTAAATATCATTTATTTATGCATTGGTAAGAATGCGCACATGCTTTCCGTCCACCGCGAGAACGCCCTCGTCCTGTAGCCGACGAAGCTCGCGCGAAAGCGCCTTGTCGTTAACCCCCAGGTAGCTGGCGAGCTCCTTGCGGTTGTACTCGAGCGTAACCTCGCCCGTGCCGTCCGTATCCTTTGCCTGGAGGTACATGAGCAGGCGATTGCGGAGCCGCGGCTCGGCAAATAACGTGAGTTTGTAGGAAAGCTCAGAAATCTTCTTTGACATCTCGGCGAGCAGGTTCGCCCGGACACGCAGGCAGTTATTGCTGTCGCTTTCCTCCAAGGCCGCAGCGGGAATAAACGCCACGCTCGAGGCTTCGATGCAGACGATGTCGACCGGCGAATGCTTGAGCGTTGTCGGAACCGCCTCGGCAAAGGAGTCGCCCGGCGCGAAGCGGCCGACGATGGTATAGCCACCCGCCTTGGGCAGCCGGGCCTCCACCACGCCGGAGATAAGCACGGGGTACGTCCGCAACGCATCGCCAGCATGGGCAATAAAGTCCTGTTCAGCATAGTTACCGACCGTACACCCGAGCTCGGTAAGCACCTCCTGGACGCAATCGCTCGGCACGCCGCGAAACACCGGCGAGGCCGCGAGAACCCGAGTGACCTTGTCGTCAGCGATTCGCATATGCGCCCTTCCCTCAATTCGCCAGATGCCGATGATATAAGTTTGCTCAGTCAAACTTCCTGCGAAGGTTGCCGCGGCAACCATAGCTAACTTCTTCGCAAAAGCTCGACAACTCAAGCTGCCACCGGGCCAGCCCGACGGCCCAGCGCAGCATTTGGTTAGGATGGGGAACATTCAAAGGAAGGCGCCGGAAAAGGAAACGCCGAGACAAAGGAGGCCGCCGCATGGGCAGCAAGAAGAAATCCGCTCGCGCAGCCCAGCGCGCCGCGTTCGAGTCGCAGCTCGGCGACCAGCTCGGTGGCGTCTTTGCCCGCGAAGACGCGCGTCACGAGGAGCACCTGCGCTACAAAGCCTGCGATCGCAAGAAGCGCTACGCCACGCGTGCCGAGGCTGAGGACGCCATCCGCGCCTGTCGCCGCCACGGCTCCCGGGACCTGCACTGCTACGAATGCGATTACTGCGGCGGCTGGCATCTCACGCACAAGGCTGGGCGGTAGGCTGCTGAGCGCACGAACCCAGCTGCACGGAAGGGCAACCCTAGCGCGCCGCGCGAAACGGAACCAAGCCGTAAACAACCACGGCGTCTGCTTCTTCCAGGTACTCGTAGATCAAGTCGAACGGCTCGACGACCACCTTAAGGACCCTCTCTCCGAACCGCTCTTTTATCGAAGCGGGAATCGATTGAGACCCAATGCGGGGGAACGTCTCTACCGCGCTCAGAACACCGGTAAGGTTTTCCTGCACTCGAGGCGAGTAGACATTCGCGGCGTCCTCAAGAAAGCCCTCGGTATAGATCATCCTAGCCACGGGAGGCGCGCCTCTGCTCGATGGCGGCCAAAGCGGCCTGGGTACCCTCAACAACCCTGCCAGCAACGTAATCGGCACGTCCGCGCTCGACGACGGCCATCAAACGCTCCTCATAAGCCGCCTCTTCGGCCGCTTCTCGGAGTTTTCGTTCAAAGAGTTCCTCCGAGCAGAATACAAACGCCCCGTTGCCGTTCTCGGTTATGTGCACAACGTCCTTAAGAGCGGCGTCCTTGACCTCACGTTGCTTTGACTTAAGCGCGGCAGAGGAATATATGACCGTCATGGCGACTCCTAACCCTGACAAGACGTGTGTATCACTAAATTGTACGCTTTTGTGGACTCGATTGGGTATGTAGTCACATACTCGATTTATAACTACCGCACGTAAAACGACGCGTCCTCGTTGAAGGCAAGCTCGACGCCGCGGGCGGCAAAGAAGGCGGCAACGGTCTCTCGAACCCGGGCATCCAACTCGCCGAGCGTGTCCCAGCTAAAGAACTGGGCGCCGCAGGCGTCGTGCAGGTGGACGCGTGTTTCCAGCCCTGCCGCCGCCAGCGCCTTATTGCAGTCCGCCACATCAAAGGTATTGATTATCTTGCGAGTCATAAAATCCCCCTTATGCCAGAGCGCCGTCGAGAACTACCGCGACGTATAGTCGCACATCTGGCACTGCTTGGGCGCATCGGCCGTGACCCCGCGGTGAAACATGCCCGCCCACCTGCAGATTTCCTGCAACACCGGCACCACGCTCGCGCCCTTCTCGGTAAGCGAGTACTCCACGCGTGGCGGAATCTCGTCGTAGCTTCGACGCGCCACGATGCCGTCGGCAATCAATTCCTTAAGCGACGACGAAAGCACGGCATCGGACACGTTGGTCATCTCGTCGCGCACGCCGCTGTAGCGCAGCGTTCCTTTGTTGGCGAGCACGCAGATGATGCGCGACTTCCAGCGCCCGCCGAACACGTCGAGTCCGTATTCCAACGGACAGCGGATGTCCTTCTCAAGCTTGCGTTTGTGCGGCATGACGGTCCCTCTTCCCCGTGCGGCGACCTCGCGGATAGCGCGCAGCGCCGCGGCCAGCGCGTCGGATGCCGCAGCCCTTCTCTTCGCGTAACCATACGCTACGGCACCGGCCCGGCAGGCGCTAGTTACTAAGGGGAACTTGAGCGACTCATCTTTTGCCCCATATCTGGGAAACCGCGAGCCGCCCGCGTATCTTGAGCGTCAGCAAGCAGGGCGCGCGACCGCGACCCGAGGACTCCGAACAAGGGAGAATAACATGCAGGTCAAGGCATATCTTCAGGTCATCATGACCATCGAGCCCCAGAATCGCCCCGCAGCGGCTGAGGTCTACAACACCTACCGCCAGCCGTTCCTCGACG
This sequence comes from Paludibacteraceae bacterium, assembly GCA_963640745.1. GTDB lineage: Bacteria > Actinomycetota > Coriobacteriia > Coriobacteriales > Atopobiaceae > Paratractidigestivibacter. The sequence continues at coordinate 30,415 of CAVIBB010000002.1, read as the reverse complement.
AGGTCGCGGGCGCCCTTACCAAGGAATGCCTCATCCGCGACGAGGACGTCCAGGTAATCCACGGCTTCGACTCGATGGAGCACGCGAAGGCCTATCTCGAGACCCCGTTGTTCAAGGAGAAGGTTGCCCCCGGCCTGGCCCCCACCTGGGCCGCCGACCCCGACATCCGCTTCTACGAGGTGCTCTAGGTGGACGCCATTCGCTACACGAGCGAAAAGAGCTTCTCGGCCGAGCAGGTCGAGAGGCTCTTTCTGTCCGTAGGCTGGGTCTCGGGGCAGTACCCGCAGCGACTCCGCCGGGCGCTCATGGGTTCATCGTTCGTGCTAACGGCCTGGAACGGCGAGCGCCTTGTCGGACTCGTGCGGGCGCTCGACGACGGCGAGCTCGCCGCGTATGTGCACTACGTGCTCGTCGACCCGGCCTATCATGGGCGCGGCATCGCGAGCCAAATGATCGAGCAGGTCAAGGAGCGCTACCGGGATTTTCTTTACATCGAAGTTATGCCCGAGGAGAGCAAGAATGCGGCCTTCTACCAGCGGTTCGGCTTCCGCGTCATGGAGGATGGCGTGGCCATGCAGATTGTGAACCCGCACATGCACGACTAAACTCTTTGTCCGGCCGTGCACGCCCGAAACCGCGCGGCAAGAAGCACCCTGCTAGAAAGAAGGCTCGTTTTGTCCAGCATCACAGAGAAGCTCAAGGGCATTGCCCTGTGCCTCGTCATCAGCGTCGTCGCCTGGCTGCTCGGCCAGCAGCTCGAGGTTGTCGGCGGCCCCGTCTTCGGCATCCTCATCGGCATGCTGCTCGCCGTGGCGCTCCGCGGCCGCGACACCGCGGCGCTGCAGCCCGGCGTCAAGTTCACGTCCAAGTACATCCTGCAAGCCGCGGTCGTCTTCCTCGGCTTCGGCCTCAACCTGGCCCAGATCGCGAAGGTCGGCGCCACGAGCCTACCCATTATCGCCTCGACCATCGCGACCTCGCTCATCGTTGCGTTTGTGATGTGCCGCGTCATGAAGGTGCCCGGAAAGATCGCCACGCTCATCGGCGTGGGCTCCTCCATCTGCGGCGGCTCGGCCATCGCGGCCACGGCGCCCGTAATCCGCGCCGATGACGAGGACGTCGCGCAGGCGATCTCGGTCATCTTCCTGTTCAACGTGATCGCCGCGCTCATCTTCCCGACGCTCGGCGGCATGCTCGGCCTGACCAACGAGGGCTTCGGCATCTTTGCCGGCACCGCCGTCAACGACACGTCTTCCGTCACCGCCGCGGCCGCGGCCTGGGACGGTATGCACCCGGGCGCGAACACGCTCGATGCCGCGACCATCGTTAAGCTCACGCGCACGCTCGCCATCATCCCGATCACGCTCGCGCTCGCCGTGTGGCAGATGCGCGCTGACCGCCGCGCCGGCGGCGAGGGCGCGAACACCTTCAGCCTGCGCCGCGCCTTCCCCACCTTCGTGGGCCTCTTTGTGCTGGCAAGTATCGTGACCACGGTCTTTGCGCTGCCCGCCGCCGTGACCGCCCCGCTCAAGAACCTCTCGAAGTTCCTCATCGTCATGGCCATGAGCGCCATCGGATTGAACACCGACATCGTCAAGCTGGTAAAGAGCGGCGGAAAGCCCATCGCGCTCGGCGCCTGTTGCTGGGTCGCCATCGCGCTGGTGAGCCTCGGCATGCAGCACCTTATCGGCATCTGGTAGGCGTCGGACCTAGTTGCCAAAGCGGTCAACGGGCTCCAAATAACGCCCCCGCCCCGTCTGAGTGGCTCTCGGACAGGGCGGGGGCATCGTTTTGCCGGCACAGAAGGACCCGTTCGGCGCTTCGCGGAATCAAAGTGCCGAGAATGTACGATTGATTTTCAGAAGCGTAAGTAGCAAGAGGGTTTTGGCGCTCGTCAACTGGGCAAACACACCCGTTTTTCGCCCGTCTACTCACTCAATCGAATTTCAATCGTACATTCTCAAGAGTTTGGTCGTCGCAGCACCCAAAAGCCGCTCGCGAGGCCGCTATCGAGCCGGGACGAGGACGTCGTAGCGGACGGCCTTGCCCGCAATGGAGTAGCTCGGCTTTATGCCCGCGAGCTGCGGCCCCTTGGCCGGGCGCTTGATCACGACCTTGCGCGGGCCCGCGGCAAGCGCGGCCGCCACAAGGGCCTCTTCTTCCTCGCAGGGCTGCTCAAGGTGGTGGAGTAACTGGAATTTCTTCTTGACCGCGGCGGATTTGGTGCGCGCCGGAAACATCGGGTCGAGATATACCACATCAGGCGCGAATCCGAGCTCCGCCAGCCCCGCGATGGAGTCCCCGCCCACAAGCGTCATGCGGCCGACGACCTCCTCGAGCTGCGGCTCAGCGGCCGCCCGCTTCATCGCGTCGGCAAGAAGCGCAGCAATCGTCTCGTCGCGTTCGAACAGCGTGACTCGGAACCCAGCCGCAGCGAGTAGCAGCGAGTCCTCGCCGAGGCCCGCCGTGCAATCCACAGCCGTCGGCTCATCCACGCCACGCATGCGCGCCGCGCGCACCAGCAGCTCCTGCTGCAGGCGCCCCTGACGAAGGCGCGGAAGCATACGCGTAAAGTCGCCGCGCAGCTCCATGCCGCCGCCAACAAGCGCAAGGCCGCGCTCGTCTCGCCGAAGCTCGACAGGGGACGCGGCCTTCTCGGCATCGCTATGAGAATCGCGGCGAGACACGCTTAGGCAAGCTGAATCTTCTGGACGCCTTCACGCGAGGTCTCGCGATACAGCGTGAACTTGCGGCCGATGACCTGCACGACGTCGGCGCCCAGGTGCTCGGCCAGCTCCTCGGCGGCCTCGCGCGGGGTGAGCGCGCACGTATCCAGAACGGAGCACTTAACGAGCTCGTGCTTTTCCAGGTACTCACTCGCCTGCTCGACGGTGTTCTCGGTCACGTTGGACTTGCCAACGATTACGGCGGCCTCGAGGTGGTGCGCGAGGGCGCGGAGCTGCCTGATCTGGCGTCCGGTCAGAGCCATGTTCTACCTGCTTTCCTGGCGGCGGCCGTCGATCCGGCACGCGTAAGTTTCAAATTTGCCGTACTACCCTACCAGAAAACAGCAGCTAAAACTACTTGTGATAGGGCTCACCACGCGAAATCTTGCAGGCTCGATACACCTGCTCGAGCAGCACGACGCGCGCCAGGTTATGCGGCAGGGTAATCGGCCCAAACGAGAGCGTCTCGTTGGCTCGGGCGCGGACCTCATCCGAAACGCCATCAGAGCCGCCGATGACGAACACGATGTCCGACTTGCCGCCGAGCGCCAGCGCGTCGAGCCGGCGCGAGAAGTCCTCACTCGAACGCTCCTTACCCTCAATGGCAAGCAGAATCACGTGCGCGCGGTCGCCGATGGCGGCGAGAATCGCCTGTCCCTCGCGCCGCCGGGCCGCGTCCACGCCGCCCGCTCGCGCCGGGTCGATGTCGGCAATCTCGCGCACCTCAACCTTGCCGTAGGCCCCGAGACGCTTAACGTACTCCGCGCACGCCGCGACCCAGAACTTCTCCTTAAGCTTGCCGACCGCCACGACCGTGTATTTCATTCGCCACTTCCCTCCGCTTGCCATTGAGGACAGGTTAAATCGTGCCGGTAGGTTGGGGCAAACCCACTGCCGGGTTTACGCCCAGGCAGCAAGGCAGCCCACTCCAAAGCACCCGCGCGTTTGTGACTGCCCCCGCCGTGCGGGTAGAATGATTGACATGGCAGCAAAGTACCAACACATAGAGCATGGCTTCGACCCCGTGTACGACGCGCGATCCCGCGTTCTCGTGCTGGGGTCGTTCCCTTCTGTGCTCAGTCGCGCGAACGAGTTCTACTACGGCAACCCGCAGAATCGCTTTTGGCGCGTTATCGCAGCGTGCGAGGGGTGTGATGCGCCGGAAACGGTTGCCGAGAAGCGCGCGTTTCTCCTCGATCACGGCATCGCGCTATGGGACGTCATCGCAGAATGCGACATCAAAGGTTCAAGCGACGCAAGCATAAAGAACGTTGTGGAAAACCGCGTGGACAAGGTGCTTGCCGACGCACCCATCACCACGGTGATTTGCAACGGCGGCACCGCAGGCCGCCTCTATCACAAGTACCTCGAGTACCGTTGCGGCATGCCCGCCGTCGTGCTCCCCTCCACAAGCCCGGCAAACGCAGCGTGGGGCGTCGAGCGTCTGACCCAGCGCTGGTCGGAAGCGCTTGCAAAAGCAAGGCTCGCCGAGGCCGAGGACAAATTGGCGGCGTCTCTTGCCAAGAAGGGCGCGCCTGCAGCCACGGACTACGGAACCCACCGCTCGATGCAGGGAAACAAGGGCAAGGACACCAAACCCGAGCTGCTCGTCCGCGAGCGCCTGCGCGAGGCCGGGCTCACCGGCTACCGCCTGCAGTGGAAAGTTCCCGGCCGACCCGACGTCGCCTGGCCGGGCCGCAAGGTCGCCGTCTTTATCAACGGCTGCTTCTGGCACCGATGCCCCCGCTGCAACCCATCCACGCCCAAGAAGAACACCGAGTACTGGGACGCCAAGTTCGCGCGCAACGTCGAGCGCGACCGAGAGAACCTCGAGGCCCTGCGAGCGGAAGGCTGGACCGTCCATGTGCTCTGGGAATGCCAGCTCAAAAAGAAGACGCGCGACGCGACGTTCGCGGAGCTCCTGCCCGAGCTCTCGCGCGAGTTGGACAAGCCGCTTCAGCTGTTATAGCGACCACGGCGGGCCAGACCGCTATGGCCACTACGACCGCTACACCAACGGCCTCGCGAAGAAAGTCACCCACACCACAAGCGCAACCTGCGCCGCGAGCATAACGGGCACCGTGAACTTGAAGTACCACTTCTGCGTCTTATGTCGCACCAGGTACATGCCCAGAAGCGCGCCCGACGCCCCGCCGACGAGCGCCAGGCCAAGCAGCGTCGACTCGGGCACGCGCGACGACCCCTGCCCCGCGCGCGCCTTGTCCACCAAGTACACGATAAGCGTCGCGACGTTGAGCACAAACAGGTACGCAATGCCCAGAAGCTGCGCGTACGGGAGCTCGCCCACGACGAAAAGCGACGTCACGCCCATCGCAGACCGCCCGCCACCGTGGTCCTCGTCCTCGCCGCTGGGCGTTCGAACGTACCGGTCTCACCGCCCGCAACGACGCCCTTCTTGCTATTTAGGTCCACGCGCGCTCCCCCATCAGTCGATTGCCCTCGATGGTAGCGCACGCAGCGGGATAGAATATCCGAGGCGAAAACAGGCGGATACGGGCTTGATTCATGCCTCCGCCACGAGACGCAGAAACCTCGCAAGGAGATTCACATGGAGACCAAGGCCCCCGAGCAGCTGCTTCACGAGCTTATGCTCAAAATGATCGAGTTCGACGCCGGCGACCCGCCGCGTATCCAGCACTTCATAAAGGTCGCGAGCTTCGCACGCACGATTGGCGTCGGCGAGAACCTAGACGCCGATACGCTGCTCACGCTCGAGGCCGCGGCCATCGTCCACGACATCGGCATCCACCCCGCCATACAGAAGTATGGCAAGTCGTCCGGCAAGTACCAGGAGGAGCTCGGCCCCGAGCCGGCGCGCGCGATGCTCTCCGAAGTGGGTTTCTTGCCCGAGCGCTGCGAGCGCGTCGCGTTCCTCGTCGGGCACCACCACACTTACGATGCCATCGACGGGCCCGATTACCAGGCACTCGTTGAGGCGGACTTCCTTGTGAACCTCTTCGAGAACGGTACGGGCGCCGAAGGCATCCACGCGGCGAGAAACACAATCTTCCGCACGCAGACCGGCCTCCAGCTGCTCGATACCATGTTCGGCGCCCCGCAGGCGGGGGCATAACATGGGAAAGCAGGAGAACATCGACGCCTGGCTCGCCACCGCGCCGGCGGAGGTACGTAACACCACGGCGCGGCTCCTCTCCGAGGTGGCACAGATGCGCGAAAACGGCCAGACCATCTACCCGCCGCAAGACGACATCCTCAATGCCCTCGCGTGGACAGCGCCCGCCGACGTGCACGCGGTAATCTTGGGCCAAGATCCGTACCACGAGGAGGGGCAGGCCATGGGCCTCTCGTTCTCGGTTCATCGCGGCTGTAAGCTGCCGCCGAGCCTGCGGAACATCTACAAAGAGCTGGTCGCCGACCTGGGCTGCGAGACCCCCGCGACGGGCGACCTGTCCAGCTGGGCCCGCCAGGGCGTGCTGCTGCTCAACACCACGCTCACCGTGCGCCAAGGCGCGGCGAACTCGCACGCCAAGCTCGGGTGGAAGACCCTGACGGACCACATCGTGCGGGAATGCCTCCTGCTTCCTCAACCCGTGGTGTTTCTTGCCTGGGGCAGACACGCAGTCAAGCTGGTCGAGGACGCAAAGGCCGCGCTCGGCCCGAGGGTCGTCGGCGAGAAACCCGTCATCGCCTCGACCCACCCCTCGCCGCTCTCGGCTAATCGCGAGGGAGGGGGACTATCGGCGTTCATGGGCTCGCACCCCTTCTCACGGGCAAACGACCTGTTGATAGCCCACGGCGCGAGTCCCATAGATTGGACCTTGGACAATGGGGCCAACCCCGAGGCCTCCTGACCCCGCTCGTTCTCTTCGGGGGGGTGCCGACCAAGAGGTCCCTTTACTGCGCAGATTATTAGCTTTTTATTAAGGGGGGGGGTAGGGCATTCCTCCTTGATCATGCATGCTAACCTTCCATAGGTCTATCGTTTTGGATTCATTTAAGGGGTCCAAAGACACTGCCCATGGGCGGGAAAGAAGGTTTACATGAAGCGTATGTTGCACATGAAGGAGGGCAGGGCGGCTCTCACAGCTTTGGTGATGGCCTTTGCTGTGATTATCACCTTGGCTCTTCCAGTGGCCGCGATAGCGAGCCCGAGCGATAACCCTAAAGTGACCGGACCGCAAAGCGCGTGGTGGAACGGTGAATCACATCACTTCCGCAGCACCGTTACGGACGCGGACGGCACCGAGCTCACCGAGGGCATCGACTTCACGCGGAGCTTCGCATACGTAAGCGACCGTAGGAGCGCCGACAAGATCGACCCCTCTGCCTGGAAGAACACCGACGACGACATGACGAGCTCAGGCTTCGTCTGGGAGCGCATCACCTTCATCGGCGGCTACTCCAAATGGGGAGTTACAGACGTGCGCCACAATATCCTCACTTGGTACGAGTTCGCGGAGCAGAACGTCACCAAGGTCGAGGGCGAGGCTGACCCCACCCTTTCGGCTACCCTGCGCGTTCTGCTCGGCGACCCCACCACCGAGGTTTCCCTTGACGCCTTCACGCTAAGTCGCGAAGCTGGCGAGAAGCCCGGCGAGTACGCCATCACTTACACGACCGATCCCGAGCAGATCCCCGCGGCCTACACGAGCAACACCGCCAGCACCCGCACGGGCCTCGGCACGATCTCTCTCGGCGGATATACCAACATTTGTCTCGTCGGCGACGACATCTGCGGCTACAACTACATCAAGATCGTCCCCGGCACGCTCACCATCGTTCCCGCCACCACCGACGTGACCGTGACCGTCGCCTGGGACGACTCCTCCAACAAGGACGGCGTCCGCCCGAGCGCTGAGGACTATGCCAAGCTGCTCTCCCTCACCGCCGACGGCGAGGCCTCCGATGTGCAGCCCGCTGTCGTCGACAACGGCAACGACACCTACACCGTGACGTACTCCGGCGTCCGCAAGTACGCGTACACCGATAACGACGAGCGTTACGAGATCGACTACCGGGTCAACCAGGCGAGCATCACCGACTACACGACGGACAACGCGTCCGTAGGCAACAACGGCACCATCACGAACACGCACACGGTTAAGGTCGTGCCCGAGCCGAAGAAGGAGACGCCGGCCTCTGCCGAGAAGCAAGCGACCACCAAGAGCAGCGTCCCCAAGACCGGCGACGAGAGCGTGAACGTCCTTGCGGTTTCCGCCTTCGGTGCAGCGGCCCTCGGCGTTGCGACGATCGCGAAGAGGCGCTTCGAGCTCTAAAGACGAGCAGTTCTTGCCAGTCGCGCAAATAACTCGGCCAACAGCGTTGAGGCCCCGTCGGATAACCGGCGGGGCCTCTTTTGTGGACAAACGGCCATCTTCGGATGCAAAACGAGCCAAACGGGCAGGCGTAGGACGGACGAGCGCCAGATATACGCCTGCCGAGCGTCTGGGGAGATGCGGGATTAGAACGTCACGTTACCGAACTCAGACAGCTCGAGCCCCTCGTTGTGCTCGACAGCCCAGTTGATGTTCCACTCCGAGGTAAAGAGCAGCAGGCGACCGCCGCGCATGTCCTCAACGCGGCAGGTATCGCGCGTGAGGCTGAGCTTCTTGATGTCGTAGGAGTCCGGAGCGTTCTGAATCCAGCGAATCTGGTTGTACGGCAGGCCCTGGCGGTAGACCTTGACGTGGTACTCGCTCTCCAGGCGCTGCTCAAGCACCTCGAACTGCAGCACTCCGACCACGCCCACGATGACGGACTCCATGCCGGCGCCGTACTCGCGGAAGATCTGGACGGCGCCCTCCTGCGCGAGCTCCTCCATGCCCTTAATGAACTGCTTACGCTTAAGGGTATCTACCTGCGAGATCTTTGCGAAGTGCTCGGGCTGGAAGGTGGGGATGGGCGGGTACTTCACGCGCTTCTTGCCGGCGCAGACAGTATCGCCGATAGAGAAAATACCCGGGTCGAAGAGACCTACGATATCGCCGGCGTAGGCCTCGTCCACGATGGCGCGGTCGTCGGCCATCATCGAGGTGCCCGTGGCCAGCTTGAGGTTGCGCTCGCCCTGCACGTGGTAGGCCGTCATGCCGCGCTCGAACTTGCCCGAGCAGATGCGCACGAAGGCAATGCGGTCACGGTGGTTCTTGTCCATGTTGGCCTGGATCTTGAACACGAAGCCCGAGAAATCGTTCTCCGCCGGGTCAACGGCCTCGCCCGAAAGCTGGTCCGTGTAGGCGCGCGGCGGCGGAGTCAGGCACAGGAACTCCTTGAGGAAGGGCTCGACACCGAAGTTAGTAAGGGCCGAGCCAAAGAAGACCGGGCTCAGCTTTCCGCAGCCCACAGCCTCGAGGTCGAGCTCGTCGCCCGCGCCGTCGAGCAGCTCGATGTCGTCCATCAGGTTGTTGTGGTTCTCCTGGCCGACGAGCTCCTCGAGCTGGTCGCTGCCGAGCTCGGCCTCGATCTCGCGAACCTTCTTGGTGGCGTTGGCGTGGCCGTCGCCCTCGAAGGCCAGCACGCGGCGCGCCTGGCGGTCGAAGACGCCGCGGAAGTTGCGGCCGCTTCCGATGGGCCAGTTCATCGGGTAGGTGCCGATGCCCAGGACGGTCTCGATCTCCTCCATGAGGTCGAAGGGGTCGCGCGCGTCGTGGTCGAGCTTGTTCACAAAGGTGAAGATGGGAATGTGACGCAGGGTGCAGACCTTAAAGAGCTTCTTGGTCTGAGCCTCGACGCCCTTGGCACCGTCGATGACCATGACCGCGGCGTCGGCCGCCATGAGGGTACGGTACGTGTCCTCAGAGAAGTCCTGGTGGCCCGGGGTGTCAAGGATGTTCACGCAGTGGCCTTCATAGGTGAACTGCAGCACCGACGAGGTAACGGAGATGCCGCGCTCCTTCTCGATGTCCATCCAGTCCGAGACCGCGTGCTTGGCGGAGCTCTTGCCCTTTACGGAACCGGCGGTCTGGATGCTGCCGGTATACAGGAGGAGCTTCTCGGTAAGGGTGGTCTTGCCGGCGTCCGGGTGCGAGATGATCGCGAACGTGCGGCGAGAAGAAATCTGTTCCTTGAGGCTGGCCATGCGTTTCCTTCCTTAAGTGCGCAAACTCTAAAATTGTAGCGCGGCCCGCTCGCTAGGGACAGGTTAGAGGCACTTGATATAGAAGTGGTCCATCGTGGCGTGGCTGGTCACCTCGGGCTCGAAGCGCTCGAACCCGAGCTTCTCATAGAGGTGTATGGCCGCCTGGAACGCGGAGTGCGTCTCCAGGTAAAGGCGCCGGTAACCGAGCTCACGGGCGCGGGCCTCGATCAGGCCCACCAGACGCGTGCCAAGCCCGCGACCCTTGGCGGCGTCGGCCAGGTAAAGCTTCTGCAGCTCGGCCGCACCTTCAAGGGGCTCGAACTCCGCGAGTCCCCCTCCGCCCAGAAGCGCGCCGTCCTCACCGACCGCCACAAAGTAGCTGCGACGATCCGGGGCCGAGCCGTAGAACTCGCTCAAGTGCATGATCTCCGGGTCGAAGTACGCCGTGCCGGGAATGTTCAGCCCGGCCGCCTTAAGGTTCTGCCGGGCAATCGTCCCCATGGCCTCGTCGTCCGCCGCAGCGATAAACCGAATCGCCACGCCATCCATGCGCTTCTCCTCCCGTCGGGGGACTTGCTAGCCCTCCAGGTCAAAGAGGCTCTTCATGTCGGTCTCCTTGATGGAGGCGCCGGCCGAGGGCAGCTTGGTCGCACAGAACTTCTCGACGTAGGCATCCGGGCCCAGGAACTCCTCGAGGCTTCCCACGGCGTTCACAATGCGCCCCTTCTTGGCCGTAAGTGCCTGGATACCCTGGGTGCTGTTCGTGGTCTTGGTCTTGACCAGCGACGTGTTGAAGTTGAGCAGGCGCTGGTCGTTCGTGGCCAGGGCGATGTCGCGGTCCTCCTTGAGCACCGTCGCGTAGAGCAGCTTGGAGCCTCCGTAGATGGCGTTCTTGAGCTTCTTGCGGTTGGTCTTGGTGGCGTAGCCGGAAAGAGCAACGCGCGCCACACGGCCGTTCTCGAAAACAAACAGCAGGTCGGCGGCATAGTCCTCCGGATCGATGACCCAGGTCACGTTCTCGTCGGCGGCCATCTCGAGGTCAGTGGCGAGGAACGACCCGAGCTGGGCGGACTTCGTGTCCTCGAACGAGGCGACCTTACACTTGTACACCTGGCACTGATCGGTAAAGACCAGCAGCTCATGGGTGTTGTTTGATGCGAACTCGATGAAGGGCTCGTCGCCGTCCTTGTACTTGAGCGCCGCCGCGCGGGAGAGCACGCGGTCCGTCATCTTCTTGAGGTAGCCGTGGCGAGAAACCATGATGGTCACCGGGTACTCCTCGACCTCAGGCTCCAGGCTCACCTCAACGACCTCGGCCGGCGAGACGAGCCCGGTCTTTCTCGGCGTCACGTACTTCTTGTTGACGGCTGCGAGCTCGCCGCGAATAACGTCCTTGATCTTCTGCTCGCTGGCCAGCGTGGCCTTGAGCTCGGCGATCTCGCCCTCGAGCTTGGCGATGTCCTTCGTGCGGTTGAGGATATACTCCTCGTTGATGTTACGAAGTTTGATCTCGGCCACGAACTCGGCCTGCGTCTGGTCGATGCCAAAGCCCTTCATGAGGTTGGGCACGACGTCGACCTCGAGCTTGGTCCCGCGGATAATCGCGATGGCCTTGTCAATGTCCAGAAGGATGGCCTCCAGGCCGTGGAGCAGGTGCAGGCGATCGCTCTTCTTCTGCAGGTCGAAGGTGATGCGGCGGCGCGTGGACTCCATGCGCCAGGCCACCCACTCCTTGAGGATCTGGCGCACGCCCATCACGCGCGGGTAACCGTCGACCAGCACGTTGAAGTTGCACGAGAACGTGTCCTGCAGCGTCGTGGACTTAAAGAGCTTGGCCATCAGCTGCTCGGGGTCGGTGCCGCGCTTGACGTCGATGGCGATACGCAGGCCCGAGAGGTCCGTCTCGTCGCGGATGTCGGCGATCTCGCGCACCTTGCCCTCTTTGGAGAGCTTGACGATGCGCTCGATGATCACGTCCGTCTTTGTGGTGTAAGGGATCTCGTAGACCTCGATGATGCGCTCCTCGGGCAGGTAGCGCCAGCGCGAGCGAATCTGGAAGCCGCCGAGGCCCGTCTCGTAGATCTTGTCCATCTCCTCGCGGCGATAAATGATCTCGCCGCCGGTGGAGAAGTCGGGCGCGGGCAGGTACTCGTGCAGGTCGCACTCGGGGTCGTCGAGAAAGTGCATCGTGGCCGTGCAGACCTCGTTCAGGTTAAAGCCACAGATGTCGGAGGCCATGGCCACGCCGATGCCCTTGTTGGCCGAGACCAGGATGTTCGGGAAGGTCGTGGGCAGCAGGCGCGGCTCCTTCATGGCGCCGTCGTAGCTGTCCATGAAGTCGACCGGGTCCTTATCGATGTCCTTGAAGATCTCCGCGCAGATGGGCGAGAGCTTGGCCTCGGTGTATCGGCTCGCGGCGTAGGAAAGGTCGCCCGAGTAGTACTTGCCGAAGTTGCCCTTGGACTCGACAAAGGGCGTGAGCAGGGCCTCGTTGCCCGTGGCAAGACGAACCATCGTCTCGTAGATGGCCGCGTCGCCGTGGGGGTTCAGCTTCATGGTCTGGCCCACGATGTTCGCGCTCTTCTGGCGCGCGCCGTTGAGCAGGCCCATCTTGTACATGGTGTAGAGCAGCTTACGGTGCGAGGGCTTGAAGCCGTCGATCTCGGGGAAGGCGCGCGAGACGTTCGTGCTCATGGCGTAGGGCATGTAGTTGGTCTCGAGCGTGTAGGTAATGGGCTGCTCCACGACCTCGGAGTGCAAGCCGATCACGTTCGAGGCGTCTACCTGCTTCTTCTTGTTTTGCTGCTTCTTGGTCTTCTTTGCCACGGTTAATCCTTGGTCTTACGTTATGGGCGTCTGGTTCGCGGTGCGGCGAGGCACTCGGCCCCTACTGCAGGTCAAGCTGGTCGAGGTATTCCTTGCCGTGCTCGGCGATGTGGCGCTTACGGCCCTCATCGTCGTTGCCCAGCAGCAGGTTGAACATGGTTTCCATCTTGTCCACGTCCTCCGGCTCCACCTTGATCAGGCGGCGGGTCTCCGGGTTCATGGTGGTGAGCCACATCATGTCCGGGTCGTTCTCACCAAGACCCTTGGAGCGGTTGATAGTGCACTTCTGGTCGCCGATCTCCTTGAGCATGTTGTTCTTCTCGAGGTCCGTGTAGGCAAAGTACGTCTTGTCCTTGCAGTTGATCTCGTAGAGCGGCGACTCGGCGATGTAGACGTAGCCCTCGCGGATCAGCGTGGGCACGAGGCGGTAGAGCATGGTGAGAATCAGCGTGCGGATGTGGTAGCCGTCGACGTCGGCGTCCGTACAGATAACGACCTTGTTCCAGTTGAGGTTGTCGAGGTCGAAGGTGCCGAGGTTCTTCATGCGCTTGTCCTTGACCTCGACGCCGCAGCCGAGCACGCGCAGCAGGTCCATGATGATGTCGGACTTGAAGATGCGCGGGTAGTCCTCCTTGAGGCAGTTCAGGATCTTGCCTCGGACAGGCATGACTCCCTGGAACTCGGCGTCGCGCGAGGTACGGATGGCACCCGCCGCCGAGTCGCCCTCCACGATGTAGATCTCGCGGCGGGTCTTGTCCTTGGAGCGGCAGTCGATGAACTTCTGCACGCGGTTGGCCATGTCGGTCTTCTGCTGCAGGTTGGTCTTGATGCTCTGGCGGGTCTTCTCGGCGTTCTCGCGCGAGCGCTTGTTGATGAGGACCTGCTCCAGGATCTTGTCCGCGGCGGCCTTGTTCTCGATGAGGTAGGTCTCGAGGCGTTCCTTGAAGAAGGCCGTCATCGCCTGCTGGATAAAGCGGTTGTTGATGGCCTTCTTGGTCTGGTTCTCGTAGGACGTCTGGGTCGAGAAGCAGTTCGTCACGAGCACCAAGCAGTCCTGGACGTCTTGCCACTTAATGGCGGTCTCGTTTTTGTTGTACTTGCCCTGGCCCTTGATGTAGGCGTCGATCGCGCTGGTAAACGCGCTGCGGGCCGCCTTCTCGGGCGAGCCGCCGTTCTCGAGCCACGAGGAGTTGTGGTAGTACTCCTGCATCTGGAAGGTGCGGGAGAAGCACAGGCACGCCGTGATCTTGACGTTGTAGTCGGGCAGGTCGTCACGGTCGCGGCCGCGGCGGTTCGCCTCGATGTAGAAGGGCTCGGTGAGGTACTCGGCGCCCACCTTCTCGAGCACATAGTCCTCGATGCCCTTGGGGTAGCAGAAATCCTCCTCGGTAAAGCCCTCGGCGCCCTCGACGCGCAGGCGGAAGGTCACGTTGGCGTTGACCACGGCCTGGCGACGCATGGTCTCGCGGTACCAGTCCACGGGCACGTCGATGGAGGTGAAGACCTCGAGGTCGGGGCGCCACTTGATGGTGGTGCCGGTGCGGTCCTCGTCCGTCGGCTCGATGGAGAGGGCCTTCTTCTTTGCGCCGACGACCTTACCCTTCTTAAAGTGCAGCTGGTACTTGTTGCCGTCGCGCCAGACCGTGACGTTCATGTACTCGGAGGCGTACTGCGTGGCGCAGGAACCCAGGCCGTTCGTGCCCAGCGAGAAGTCGTAGTCGCCGCCCTGGTTGTTGTCGTACTTGCCACCGGCATAGAGCTCGCAGAAGACGAGCTCCCAGTTAAAGCGCTTCTCCTTGGCGTTCCAATCGAGCGGGCAGCCGCGGCCGTGGTCCTCGACCTCGACGGAGCCGTCCGCGAAGACGGTGAGCGTGATGAGGTTGCCGAAACCCTGGCGCGCCTCGTCGACCGCGTTGGAGAGGATCTCGAAGGCGGCGTGCGCGCAGCCGTCGAGACCGTCTGAGCCAAAGATGACGGCGGGGCGCAAGCGTACGCGCTCCTCGTCCTTTAGCTGGCGGATGCTGTCGTTTCCGTAGTTGGCCATGTAGTGCTGCCGTTCCCTCGATTGATCTGCGTTTCGCGCCTCGCGGGCACGCCCGCGGAAGCATAACTTACCCTCGCGTTCGACCGCGTGGATGCGCTGGCACGATGTGAGGGAGTCAAAGTATTTTAGCGGTTTGCGCGATGACCGCCAGACCGTCCCCCGCCAAGCTGCGGAAACACACCAAAGCGCCGCAGGTGTTGTGTGGCGGGGCAGGCCCTTTGCGCAAGCCCTTTGCGCGCGCCCCGCGCGAGCCCTCGATTTACGCCGCGCAGTAATGAGCAGGCCGCCCGCGCCCTAAAAGCACGCCGCGCAGCAACGGCGGCAAGAGGTGCGCCCTAACATTGCGTCGCGCAGTAACGAAAACGGCCCCCGCGCCCCGCAATCGCGCCGCCCAGTAACGTCCGGTTGGTCAAGTCCGCAACGGTGTGTAAATTCGCAACCGCGCGTCTACTCGCCTACTTCGCCTTCCTCAGCCGGCGCTGGTTCTCGGCTATGGCCGCCAGCCCCCCGGACGCGGCGTCGAGCTCCTCGCACGCCGGCGAGTAGTAGGCCCTGCCCGCCTCGGCCCACCTCTCGTCCGTCTCCATCAGCAGCGCCCCGGCCAGCCTGACCGCCGAGGCGGCGTTCGGGAACACGCCGATCGCCCGCGCCCTGCGCTTCACCTCCCTGTTCAGCCTCTCGATGTAGTTCGACGTCCTCGTCGGCCTGCGCATCCCGGCGGGCAGCTCCATCACGGTCATGGCGTCGTCGAAGCCGTCCCTGAGGCAGTCGGCCGCCGCGGGCGCCGCCTCGCGGTAGTCGGCGAGGATCTCGTCCCTGCGCCTGCGGGCCGAGGCCAGGTCGGGCTGGTTGAACATCTCCGCCAGCTCGCCGGAGAGGCCCGCCCGCAGGTGGGCGGGCGCCTTGTCGGCGACGTTGCGGGCGAGGTGGGCCTGGCAGCGCTGCCACGGGACCCCGGGCCACGTCGCCCGCAGCGCCGAGACCAGCCC
>CAVIBB010000002.1:2466-14763 GCA_963640745.1 Paludibacteraceae bacterium | reverse complement strand
GACCAGCCCCTCGCAGGCGTCCGAGGTGAACATCCGCGGCGAGGCCAGGCCGCGGGACGCGAGCGAGGCGAGGAAGGCCGACCAGGCCGCCTCGGTCTCCCCGTCGGCGAGGTCCAGCCCCAGGACCTCCTTGCGCCCGTCCCTCCTGAGGGCGATGGCGATGAGCAGCGCCTTGGCGCGCACTCGGCCCCCCCTCCCTGACCTTGAGGTAGGTCGCGTCGGCCATGGCGAACAGGTAGTCGCCCTCGAGCGGCCGCGACCTGAAGCGCTCCACGGCCGCGTCCAGCTCCCGGCAGGCCTCCGACACCGCCTGCTTCGAGAAGCTCTTCCCGCAGATCTCCTCCATGACCCTGCCGACCTTGGCCGTCGACACGCCGCCGACGACCATCTCCGCCATCGCGGTGACCAGGGCGGCCTCGCTGCGCCTGTAGTTCTCGAAGACCATGGTGCGGAAGGGCTCGTTGCGGTGCCTGGGCACCGAGAGCTCCACCGTGCCGAGCCGCGTGGTGAGGGGCCGCCCGCGGGTCCCGTTGCGGCTGTCGGTGCGCGACTCGCAGCGCTCGTAGCGCGCGGCCCCCAGCTGCGCGTCCGACTCGGCCCGCAGCACGGCGTTGAGCGACTCCTGCATCAGCATCCTGAACGCGTCGCCGCCCGAGCTCTCGAGGAGCCGCATTATCTCGTCCTGGTCGAGGGTAATATTGATCTGGGCCATGCCCGTTCCTCCAAGTTCCTTGTCTAATTTGGCGATTGCAAGCTTACTTGGAAGGCGGGCGGGCCTTCGGCCCGTCCGCGCTTTTACACCACTTTATGGACGTGACCGTCCGGTTACTGCGCGGCGAGAATCCAGGGCGCTAATCCGCCCAGCATTACTGCGCGACGCGTTTCCGGGGCAGATCTTACCGCGCCGTTACTGCACGACGCGTTTCCGGGGCTCCTCTTGCCGCGGCGTTACCGCGCGATGGCATTCCGGGGCAACGTACACGCTAAAAAATGCTGCAAGGCCTCGCACCGAAGAGCGTCCGTTTGCTCTGGCGTGAAATTCCCCGCGCACTCCCCCGCTTTCGGTTAGCCTGTTAGCCTTGCACAACACGCAACGCAACGCGAAGGGACGGCATGGACGACTCGAGCTTCAAGGCAATGGCAGCGGAAATCGACGGGCTGCTGGGAATCGACGAGGACCGGTGCGCCGGGCTGGCGGCCGACTCGGTGGCCGTGCGAGGCTACCACGGCGTCGACAAAGAGACCGGCTCCATCAGCTTCCCCATCTACCAGTCGGCCACGTTCGCACACCCCGCGTTCGGCCAGTCGACCGGCTACTGCTACTCCCGCTGCGGCAACCCCACGCGCCTCGAGCTCGAGAACACCATCGCGGCGCTCGAGGGCGGCAAGAAGGCCATGGCCTTCTCCAGCGGCATGGCGGCCATATCGTGCCTGCTCAAGCTGGTCAAGTCCGGCGAGCATGTGGTGGTAAGCGATGACCTGTACGGCGGCACCTATCGGCTATTTTCCCAGGTATTCAGCCAGTACGGTCTCGAGTTCACCTACGCGGACCTCACGGACGAGAAGACCCTGCGCGACGCGCTGCGTCCCAACACGCGCCTGGTCTTCCTCGAGACCCCGACGAACCCCATGATGAAGGTCGCCGACATCGCGGCCGTCGCCGAGGCGGCGCACGAGGCGGGCGCGCTTCTTGCCGTGGACAACACGTTCCTCACCATGTACTTCCAGCGTCCGCTCGACTTCGGCGCGGACATCGTGGTGTACAGCGGCACCAAATACCTGTGCGGCCACAACGACGTGCTGTCCGGCTTCCTCGTCGTGCGCGACGAGAACCTCATCGAGCCGCTGTTCAACGCCACGATGAGCGAGGGCAACCAGCTCGCGCCGTTCGACAGCTGGCTCATGATCCGCAGCCTAAAGACCCTGGGCGTGCGCCTGCGCCGCCAGGAGCAGAATGCGCTGCGCATCGCCGAGTTCCTGAAGCGCCACCCCCACGTGACCGAGGTCCACTACGTCGGCGATCCGCAGCACCCCGGCTACGAGCTTTCGCGGCGCCAGACGAAGGGCTTCGGCGCCATGATCTCGTTCAAGGTCGACTCGCGCCAGCGGGCAGTCGACGCGCTCGAGCGCACGAAGCTGATTCTCTTTGCCGAGAGCCTGGGCGGCGCCGAGTCGCTCATGACGTACCCGCTTGTCCAGACGCACGGCGCGATACCTGCGCAAATGCGCGACGCACTGGGCATCGACGAGTGCCTGCTGCGCCTCTCCGTGGGCATCGAGGACGTCGAGGACCTTCTCGCCGACCTCGAGCAGGCATTGGCGTAGGAAGGAAGAAGGCCGGCCATGAACTACGACTTTGAAACGCGCCTCGAGCGCCGCGGCACGGGCTGCCTTAAATGGGACGCGTATGAGGCGCGCGGGCACACCGCCGACGAGCTGCCCTTATGGGTGGCCGACATGGACTTCCGCGTGATGCCCGAGGCCTTGGAGACCCTGCAGGAACGCGTCGCGCACGGCGTCTTCGGCTACACGATGGCGACGGCCGCCTACCACGATGCGGTCGCCGGCTGGTTCGAGCGGCACCACAACTGGCGCCCCGAGCGCGACTGGGCGGTCCATGCCCCCGGCGTCGTCTTTGCGCTGGCCACGGCCATCCGTGCCTACACGCAGCCGGGCGACCACGTGGTCATCCAGTCGCCGGTGTACTACCCCTTCCGCACGATGATCGAGAACAACGGGCGCCGCGTGGCAAATAACCCGCTGGTTAGAGGTACCGACGGCCGCTACCAGATGGACTTTGAGGGCTTCGAGCGCACAATCGAGGCGACTGGGGCTAGACTCTTTATCCTTTGCAGCCCGCACAACCCCGTTGGGCGCGAGTGGACGGCCGCTGAGCTGCGGCGTATTGGCGAGATTTGCCATAAGCACGGCGTCACGGTGGTCTCGGACGAGATCCATGCCGATTTCGCGCGGCCCGACTTCACACACGTTCCCTTCGCGAGCCTGGGCGAGGACTTCGCGCAAAACGTCGTCCTGTGCACGTCTCCGTCGAAGACCTTCAACCTGGCCGGCTTGCAGATTTGCAACGCGTTTATTCCCAGCAAGGGCCTACGCGCGGCGTTCAAGCGCGAGCTCAGCCGCACGGGCTACGACGAGCCCAACTGCCTGGGGGCCTGCGCCGCACAGGCCTGCTACGAGCACGGCGACGAGTGGTTCTCGCAGCTCAAGGCCAAGCTCGAGGAGAACTACGCCCTGGTTGAGGCCATGGTCGGCCGCGCGCCGGGCCTCGCGCTGACCCCGCTCGAAAGCACGTATCTTCCGTGGATCGACTGCTCGGGCCTGGGCCTTTCCGATGAGGAGCTGACCCGCTTCGTCACGCGCGACGCCAAGCTCTGGCTCGACATGGGCACGATGTTCGGCCGCGAGGGCTCGGGCTTCATCCGTCTGAACCTCGCGAGTCCCACGCCGATGGTCCAGGAGGCTTGCGACCGCCT
The DNA here is from genome assembly GCA_963640745.1 of Paludibacteraceae bacterium. Classification (GTDB taxonomy): domain Bacteria; phylum Actinomycetota; class Coriobacteriia; order Coriobacteriales; family Atopobiaceae; genus Paratractidigestivibacter. The sequence continues at coordinate 11,269 of CAVIBB010000002.1, read as the reverse complement.
CGAATCCGCCGTCGCCCGCCTGGGATAGACACCTCCAAAATGATCTTCCGGAAGTCCCGTACGCCTTAAGCGGTACAGGACTTCTTTCTAAAGGCACGTTGCAAAGAAAATCGTTGCGTCTTGTACGTGCTAGGGCGTACAAGACGGCTTCCCGCCCCAACACGTCGCCGTGCAGTAACGCCCCGGGAGTAGCGCGCCCTGTAAGCACGCCGCGCAGTAACAAGAAGACCGCCCCCGCCCCAGAAACGCGTCGCGCAGTAATGAGAGGAACTCCCCCGCCCCGAAACCACGCCGCGCAGTAACGCGAGATTACTGCGCGGCGAACTTGCAGGGCTCGCCTCCCGGCCCCGTTACTGCGCGGCGCAACTCCAGGGCTCACCGCCTGAGCCGCCCCCGAATCTTCGCGACGTTGCGGTTCATCAAGTGCCGCCCGAGGTTCCGGTAGACAAAGGCCTTGAGCGACGACATCTCCTGATGGTGTTCACAAAGCAGCTGGTCAGGGCTGTCGTAGATGCCGAAGTCCTGGCTGATGCCCTCGCTTTGGATGTAGGTGTTGTTACGGTCGAAGTCGATCACGGGATGACGGAAGTCGCGCACCGCCACGCCGTAGCCGCAAAACGCGCCGAAACAATCCGGGTGCGCGGCCTGCAGGCTCTCCAGATACGGCTTGTCGAGGATGAACGCCTCGAGCTCGTACCACACGCCGTCGAGCCAGACCTCGACCCAGCTATGGAACACGTTCGCCGGGGCGAGCACATACACAAGCCCCGTCATCGCACCCTTCTGCAGCTTTTTATCGATGGTAAAGCCATGGACGCGGCAGGGGATTCCGCAACAACGCAGCAACGCCATAAACAGCGTGCCCTTGGTGTTGCACTGCCCGAACCCGTCAGCGAGCACCCGGGAAGCAGGGATGCCGTCGTCAACGTTGTACCCGAACAGCACTTCATCGCGGACGAATCCGTAAATCGCCTTGGCGCGCTCGAACTCAGGCAGCGCGCGCCAGCCGCGCCGTTCAACAAGTCCCCGAATCGCGGGGTCCGAGAAATTCAGCAGGGGCGTTTCGGCCAAGTACCTATCCATCGCAGGCGCCTTTCTTCGCACAAGTCCGTGCCGATTCCGATCGCCTCAGGTTTAGCAACGGGCAGGCCCTGAGCCCGGCTTTTTGGTCGGCAGCGCTGCTCTTGCCTTCCGCCCACCGCACGTGAGAGCATCGACAATTAAAGAATACGTGCCAAGAAGGGCCTTTGCATGAGCATGCTCTGGAAAGACGGGAAGACGCGCTGCCCTTGGGCGAACCCGAAGAACCCCAGCTACGTTGCCTACCACGACAACGAATGGGGCATCCCCGCACACAGCGACCGTGACCTGTTTGAAATGCTCATCTTGGAATGCTTCCAAGCCGGCCTTTCCTGGGAGTGCGTGCTGAACAAGCGCGAGGCGTTCCGCGAGGCCTTCGACGGCTTCGACCCCGATATCATCTGTGAGTACGACCGGGAAAAGATCGACGCGCTTCTGGGCAACAAGGGCATCATCCGCAACCGGCAGAAGATCCTGGCCGCCGTGAGCAACGCGCGGGTTTTCCGGCAGATGCGACAGGAATTCGGCTCCTTCGACGAGTATCTGTGGGGCTGGACCGACGGCAAGCCCATCTATGAGACGGGATGCGCCTCCTCCTCTCTTTCCGACGCGGTGTCAAAGGACCTGAAGAGACGCGGCATGAAGTTCGTGGGGACGACGGTCATATATGCGTACCTGCAGGCCGTCGGCGTCATCTACTCGCACGACGAGGGATGTTTCCTGCACCACAAGGCACGATAACCGCCGCGCCCCCGAGCGCCGGGCCCTCGCGGCACAAGCCGACCAAACGACCCCAACCAGCAAAGTCAAAAGGGGCATACTGGTTCAAATTCCTTACGACCAAGGGAGATGAGCGGTCATGTCCGTCAAAAGCCTGAAGCAGATAATCGACGCCGCGGAGGGGCGCGTGCCCGCGGACCTTCTCTTTACGAACGCGCGGATCGTCGACGTGTACGGACTGCGCGTGGTTCCGGGACAGGTCGCGGTTAAGGACGGCGTGATCGTCGGCGTGCTCTTTGGCGACGACGCGGCAAGAAGCAACGGCTACGAGGCCGCCGAGGTCATCGACTGCGAGGGGCGCTACCTCGCCCCCGGCTTCATCGACGGCCACCTGCACATTGAGTCCTCCAACATCCGCCCGGCCGAGTACGCGCGCATGGCAGCGACGCGCGGCACCACGACCGCTATCGCCGATAGCCACGAGATCTGCAACGTCGCGGGTCTCGACGGCCTCGAGTTCATGGTCGAGGACGGTCGCCGCGCACCGATTTCAATTAAATACATGATGCCGTCGTGCGTGCCGGCCCTCCCCGACGAGCAGGCCGGAGCCCAGATTTCCGCCGAGGACATGCGCGCCTTCATGGCCGCCCACCCCGGCGAGGTCTTCGGCCTCGGCGAGATGATGAACACCCCCGGTGTCTTCGGCGCCGACGGCGAGACGCTCGCGCGCATCGACGCAGCGCAGGAAACCACATCCGGCCTGGTGGACGGGCATGCGCCGATGGTCTCCGGACGCGACCTCAACGCCTACGCCGCCACCGGCATCATCGCCGACCACGAATCCACCATGCCCGGCGAGGCGCTCGAGAAGCTCTCGCGCGGGATGTACGTGATGCTGCGAGAAGGCACCTGCAGCCATGACCTCGCGAATCTCGCGCCGATGCTAACGGAGAACCCGGCGCGTGCACGTCGCTGTTGCTTCGCCACCGACGACCGCGCGCCGTCCGACGCCCTTGAGCTCGGCATGATCGACAACGCCTGCCGCGTGGCAATCGAAGCCGGGATCGATCCCGTGGTCGCCATCTCGATGGCCACGCTCTCGACCGCCGAGTGTTTCGGATTCGACCACGGGTTCAGCGACCCGCTCGAGCGCCGCGGGGCCGTCGCTCCCGGCAAGCGCGCGGACCTGCTGCTCCTCGACGACCTTGCGTTCACCTCAGCACCGCACCGTGTCTACGCGGCCGGCAAGCTCGTGGCCGCGGACGGAGAGTTCGTGGGACGCATTGCGCCGGAGTCCCCTGCCGTGGCCGAGCTTGCCGACAAGCTCCGCGGCTCCGTCCGCCTGCCCGAGCTCGCCCCCGAGGTCTTCGACTACGAGTTCCGCCCCGGCGAGGCCGTCATCGATGTCGTCCCCGGCAAGGCCATCACGGGAATGATCCGCCCTGATACCGCCGACGACCTGCGGCGTATTATGCTCATCGAGCGTCACGGCCGCGGCGTCGAGGCGCAGGCGGCAGGAGCGGACGGCGAAGGCCCTGCTGGCAGCGGCCTTGTCGGCCGCCACGTCGGGCGCGGTTGGGTGCGCGGCTACAACATCGTCGGCGGCGCCGTCGCCTCGACCATCGGCCACGACTCCCACAACGTCTGCGTCATTGGCGACAACCCCGCGAGCATGCGTGCGGCCGTTGAGGCCGTGGGGCAGGGCGGGCATGTGCTTGTGCGCGGGGAAGAAGTCGTCGCACGCATCCCGCTGCCGCTCGGCGGCCTCATGAGCGACCGCGACGCGGCTGAGGTCGCCGCCGAACACCACAGCTTCGAGGCCAAGGCACGCGAGATGGGCATCGAGCCGCCCGTCGACCCCATCATGGGGCTGATCTTCTTGCCGCTGCCCGTGATCCCGACGCTGCGCATCCGGCCCGAGGGAATGTTCGACGTCACGACGTTCAGCTACGCCGAGTAAGCCGTCGGGGCGACCCCGCCCGCGCAAGCTCGCTCGCGCAAACCCGAGCGCGCAATCCCGCGGTCACGGCCCCGCCCGCACGACCCTGAGCGCCGCCGCCCCTACAGCCCCATCTGGGCGATGTACCAGGCGGCGACCCGCTCGGGGTCCTTCTTTGCGCCGCCCGCGAACCACCACGAGACCGCGTGCGAGAAGGAGCTCACCAGGAGCACGCGGGCGAACTCGGCCGGCACGCCCTTCGCCGGCGCGGGCCCGCTCTTCTCGAACAGCACGTCGAGCTGCGCCTCGAAGTAAGCCGTGAAATGCGGCTCGCCCTCGCGCACGAGCTTGCCGCAGACGCCGCCGCGCGTGTCGCGCAGGTGGTAGAGCAGGTGCGTGAGCTTGCCCTCCAGGCTCTCGGTCACGAGCGTCGGGTGCGTCACGCACTGCTCGTTCACGCCCTCAAAGATGTGGTCAAAGATCTCTCGGCACATCTGGTCGAGCAGCTCGTCCTTGGTCTCGAAGTGCGCATAGAACGTGCTGCGCCCCACGTCGGCGCGCTCTATAATCTGCGCCACCGTCACGCAGCTGTAGTGCTGCTCGCCCATGAGTACCTCGAAGGCGTCGTAGATTGCTTTGCGCGTCTTGCGTTGTCGGCGGTCGAGTTTCTGGTCAGTCATGGCGACGCCCCTTCTTCGGAACAAACGGCAAGAAACGTCCGGTATCGGGCAATCGCGCCGCGCCGCCCGGTAGGGCACCCGGTGGCTGCTTTGCTTCTGTTCTTACCGAACCGACTGGATTATACCGAACTGTGTGTTCGGTAAAAGAAAGAAGGTTCAGACCCCAATGGAAAGTCTCAAGCCACTGTTCAAGCCCTTAGAAGACCTACTCGACACCGGCGGTACCCGAAAAGACATCGCGTTTCTGGTTACCTCGGCGGCGTTTCTCGCCATCAGCTTCGCGGCGGGCGGAGAGCTCGCCGTGGACCCTGCCTGGGTCGCCATCGTCTTGTGCGGCGCGCCCATCGTCATCGAGGCGTTTATCGCCGTTGTCACGGAGTTCGACGTCAAGGCGGACCTGCTCGTCTCCCTCGCGCTCATCGCGTCCGTGGCCATTGGCGAATACTTCGCCGCAGGCGAGGTCGCCCTCATCATGCAGCTCGGCGGCCTTCTGGAGGAGCTCACGGTCGAGCGCGCCCAACGCGGCATCCAACGCCTCGTCGAGCTCGCCCCGCGCCAGGCCCGCGTCGTCGAGCCGAACGGCAAAACGCGCATGATCGATGCCGACGACGCCCAGCTCAACCAGGTCGTCCGCGTCCTGCCAGGCGAGACGATCCCCGTGGACGGCATCGTGCTCGCGGGCACCACCAGCGTCGACGAGAGCGCCGTCACGGGCGAGCCGATGCCCGTGGACAAGCAGGCCGGCGACGAGGTCAGCGCCGGCACCGTCAACCAATTCGGCAGCGTCGACGTGCGCGCCACGCACGTGGGCGAGGACAGCTCCATTCGTCGCATGGCAAGGCTCGTCCAAAGCGCCGACGCCGGCAAGGCGAGGATCGTGCGCCTCGCCGACCGCTGGGCCACGTGGGTTGTGGCGGGCGCGATCGCCGCCGCCGTCGGGGTCTACCTGGCAACTGGCGAAATTCTGCGCTCCGTTACCGTGCTCGTCGTCTTCTGCCCCTGCTCACTTGTGCTGGCCACGCCCACGGCCATCGTAGCCGCCATCGGCAACGCGACCAAACGCGGCTTCCTCGTCAAGGAAGGCGACGCGCTGGAGCGCTTGGCAGACGTGCAGCGCGTCGTCTTTGACAAGACGGGGACCATCACGGTCGGAAAACCCGAGGTAGTCGCCGCGGCACCGATTGCCGGCGTCGGCCTCGACGAGCGCGAGCTTCTCTCGCTGACGGCGTCCGTCGAGCTTCGCAGCGAGCACCCGCTCGGCCGCGCCATTGTTGCGAGCGCCCGCAAGAAAGGCCTTGAGTCCACCGATCCCGATGCGTTCGCGATGGAGCCGGGGCGCGGCGTGACGGCCAAGGTCTCCGGGCGCGCGGTGAGCGTGGGCAATGTGGCGATGATGTCGGAACTCGGCATCGACGCGGATGCCTGGGACACCGCGCTGCTCGCGCGACTCCACGAGGCGGGCAATACCCCCGCGTTCGTCGCCATCGATGGGCGGCCGGCCGGAATCGTAGCGCTCTCCGACGTCGTGCGTCCGGAGTCGCGGCGAACCGTCGAGGCGCTCGTCGCCGCTGACGTGGAGCCCGTGCTCCTCACCGGAGACAACGATGCCGCAGCCAAGGCAGTGTGTTCGGAGGTCGGTATCCAAGCCTTCCGGGCCGGTTGCCGGCCCGAGGATAAAATGGCCTATATCGAGCAGGCCGAGGCGAAAGGCACGCGCTGCGTCATGGTCGGAGACGGCGTCAACGACGCGCCAGCGCTGCGCCGCGCATTCGTCGGCATCGCCATGGGCGGGGTCGGCAGCGACGTGGCGATCGAAGCCGCGGACATCGCCATCGCCAGCAACGACATCTCCGAACTTCCCCACCTCGTGGAGCTCTCGCGCCACACCATGCGCGTGATCCGTGCCAACCTCGCGTTCTCGATGGCGCTTAACTTCGCCGCGATTATCCTGGCGTTTCTCGCCGTCCTCGACCCAGTGAGCGGCGCGCTCGTGCACAACTGCGGCAGCGTATTCGTGATCCTCAACTCTTCTTTGCTTCTCCGTTGGGCGAGAAAAGCCTAGTCGATGGCAATAACCCGCAGCTCAGAACCGTCGACGGTAAACGAGACGTCGTGGCCCGCGTAGGCCAAGTGATACACACGCTCCGGCTCGTGCTTGCTGCCGGCGCGGCGTGGGTCCTGGCGCAGGACCTCGATAAGCCCGGGGAGTTTGTGCGACGCGATGCGGTCGCGCAGCTCCTCGGGCAGGTCCACCTCGAGCTCCCGCCACGGTACGGACTCTATCCAGCCGCCGGTCGCCTCAGGATGGCAATCCGCGAAGGGGATATAGGGCTTGATGTCGAAGATCGGCGTGCCGTCCCGCAGGTCTGCGCCGAGCACATGGATGACAGGTCCTGCGTCGGTAAGCTCCACGCTATCGAGCTTTACGCAGGTCAGACCTATCGGGTTGGGGCGGAAGGGGCTTCTCGTCGCAAAAACGCCCACGCGCTCGGAACCCCCGAGCCGCGGCGGACGCACAGTCGGCGACCAGCTGGAGTTCGTGCCGCGCTTGTCGGCGGTCGCCGCATCGGCTGCGATATCGGCAGCCGTGCCGCCCGGAGCTCCGTTCTCAAACTGCCAGATGAGCCAAAGATGCGTGAACTCCTCGAGGCCAGCAACGGCCGAAGCCAGCGCAAACTCCGGCTCGAACTCAATGCGTCCCTGCAGATGAGGGGCCAGAAAGCTGTTCCGCGGGATGCCGAACTTCTGCGGCAGGTCGGTATGTATGTGAGCGATTGGCTTCATAGGCGCGCATTCTCCCCCGTGTAAATTAGCCGATCATGGCGGCGGCGATGGCATCGGTCGCCTGCTCCTGCTGTTCGTCGGCGAAAATGGTCGCCTCGTTATCCCCCGATTGGGCACCGTAATCGCCAAACCCGGCATGGTTGCCGCCGTCGATCTGGAGCACTGATTCCGCCGGAAGCTGTGCGATGGTGGCCGCGAGCTTTTCTCGGTTAACCACACCGTCGTTGCTGCCGTACACGATCTCGACCTTGAGGCCCAAAGACGTCAAGTCGTCGCTCGCGTAGGCGCCCAGAAGCGCCACACCCTCGATCTTTGCAACGTTTGCGGCAGCATAACTTGCAGCCATGGCGCCGCCGAGCGAGTGGCCTCCGACCCACCAATGAGCCACGTCAGGGTTTGCCTCGATAATAGAGTCCGCGGCATTAATGTTAAATACTGCGAGGTTGAAGGGCATTTTTGGAATCACGCAAAAGACGCCGCGCTGCGCCAGCTTAGCCGCAAACGTCACATATGCCTCAGGAGCGACTTTTCCGCCAGGATAAAAGACAATGCCGTACTCGGCTGTCGAGTCACCAACGGCGATGCACGAATCGGACTCCACCACCCGTACCGCTGCATCGGAAGCGGACCCAGCCGCAATGACTTCCCGGGCAGAACTTCCCGCCCGGGAGTAATCGGACACGTAAACGCAGAACGCGACGCCCGCCGCAACCAGCAACGCAACAAGCACGGCCAGTACGCGCGCAGCGATTCCCCTCTTGCCACGAGCCTTCTCGGCCATCCTATCTCCATTCAAACGGTTTCGCACGGCTGCATTCTAGTCGAGCCGGTGCCGGAAGCGGCCAAAGGACGGGTTTGAAAGGCCTCGAACGGCCGTTTTCGGCGATTTTACGAAGCGTGCCTGACTTATCCCACTTTAAAATTGAATTCGCCGAGTAGGCTCATTTTGCGCAAGCCTTTTACCTGGGCAAACGTAACGACAAATGAGCTGGCTACTCCCGGAATCCAATTTTAAAGTGGGATAAGTCGGGCACGATACCGCAGGGAGGCAAACACCGCCCCTTTCAGCCCAGCCGACGCAGGAATTCCTCGCACGCGCGGCTTCGCAGACGGTATTTCTTCCAGACCAGAAACGACTTGATGGACATCGGCGGGTCAAGCGGCACAAAAGTCAGGTCCGCCGACTCCAACTGTAGCAAGTGATCGATGCCCATCGCGCACGCCACGCCGCTGCGCACCAGGTGCGACACGTTACCAAGCAGGTCAAAGTGCCCGACCACGTGCAGCTCCTTCGGATCAATCCTGCCGCCCGACCACTCGACGAGGTCAACCGCTTTGTTGGTCGTGCGCGAGCTCAGCACCAACGGCATCCGGGCAATGTCGTCCGGATTGGCTGCGGCGAGCTTCCCCCACTCACTCGACACCGCAACCGCGACCCCAACGTTATCGGCCCCGGGCATCTCCAGCCACTCGTACTTCTCGAGGTTCACTGGCTCGATGAGAAGCGCGAAATCCAGAAGCCCACGCTCGAGCCGCTCCTCAACCGCGTCTGCATTTCCCGTGAACAACTCGCAGGTCACGCCTGGGTTTTCCGCATGAA
>CAVIBB010000002.1:0-2456 GCA_963640745.1 Paludibacteraceae bacterium | reverse complement strand
CCATGGCCTGAGTCTCTCCCCCACCGATGCGAATGTTGCCCGCAAGCCCGTGCTCGTCGTCGGCGAGCTCGGACTCGGTCTGCTCCACGAGCGAGAGGATCTCCTCGGCGCGCTGACGCAGGCGCATGCCGTCGCCCGTAAGCACGCACGAGCGGTTCGTACGGTCAAAGAGCGTCACGCCGAGCTCGCGCTCCAAATCCGCGATCTGGCGCGAGAGCGTCGGCTGCGTCACGTGCAGCACGTTAGCCGCCTCGGTCATGTTCTCCTCACGCGCCACAGCAAGGAAGTACCGCAAGGTTCGAAGCTCCATCTTTGCCATCCCCTCCGCACAGCTCCGGTAGCCATACGTCAGCCGTATATCCAACTAGTTACTATAGGCATTTAACATCGCCGCCGCTACTCCATATGCTTATGCCAACGAGAAGCCCCACAAGAAAGGCGGCAATCATGCAGTACACGACCCTTGGGCACTCCGGCATCGAAATCTCCAAGCTCTGCCTGGGCGGCATGAGCTTCGGCGAGGCCAGCGCCGACTTCCACCAGTGGACCATCGGCCCGGACGACACCCGCGCCGTGATCAAGCGCGCGCTCGACCTCGGCGTCAACTTCATCGACACGGCCAACTGCTACAGCTTCGGCACAAGCGAGGAGTACATCGGCGCGGCGCTCCGCGACCTCGGCGTCGCCCGCGAGGACGTGGTTCTCGCCAGCAAGGTTTACTTCAACGAAGGCAAGCTCAGCGCCGTCGCCATCGAGCGCGAGATCGAGGGCACCCTCAAGCGCCTTGGCACCGACTACCTCGACCTCTACATCATCCACCGCTTCGACTACGACACCCCCATCGAGGAGACCATGGAGGCCCTCGATAAGCTCGTCCGCGCCGGCAAGGTCCGCGCGCTGGGCGCCAGCGCAATGTACGCCTACCAGCTGCACAACATGCAGATCACGGCCGAGCGCAACGGCTGGACCAAGTTCACCTCCATGCAGTGCCACTACAACCTGCTCTACCGCGAGGACGAGCGCGAGATGATTCCGGTCTGCCGCCAGTACGACATGGCCACCACCCCGTACAGCCCGATGGCGAGCGGCCACCTTACCCGCCCGACCTGGGAGTCCTCCAGCAAGCGCGGCACGACCGACACCACCATGCAGAACAAGTACGACCACGATCGTGCCATCGACATGCCCGTGATCGAGCGCGTGGCCAAGGTCGCGGCCGACCACGAGGTCCCCATGGCCGAGATCGCCCTCGCCTGGCACTGGGCGCGCGGCGTCGCGGCGCCGCTCGTGGGCTGCAGCAAGCCCGAGCGCGTCGACGCGGCCGTCAAGGCACTCGACGTGAAGCTTTCCGCCGACGAGATCGACTTCCTCGAGGAGCTCTACCAGCCGCACCAGCTCGTCGGCCCGGCCGCCCGTCCCGGCGAGAAGGCGCTCGCCGGCACTACCAAGGTAAAGCTCACGCGCTAGGAGTCGCCCCGCCAATGGACGAGAAGACCCGCACCAACCTGCTCGACGCCGGCTGCGACGAGGCGTTTATCGCCGAGGTGGCGGCACTGCCGAGCACCTGCGCCAGGCTTTGCCGCCTCAAGGCATACCGCCGCGAGCTCTTAGACGGCATCCACGCCGAGCAGAAGAAGCTCGAGTGCCTCGATTACCTCATCTACCAGCTACGCTGCGACACAGATAGCAGCTGCGGAAAATAACCCCCAAAGGAGACAAGCATGACCATCAAACAAACCGCCGGCCGAACCCAACTCGGCCACTTTGCCCCCGAGTTCGCCCACTACAACGACGATGTCCTCTTCGGCGAGAACTGGAACAACACCGACATCGACCTCAAGACCCGCTGCCTTCTCACCGTGACGACTCTCATGGCCCAGGGCATCACCGACAGCTCGCTCGTCCACCACATCACCAACGCAAAGAATCACGGCGTATCCCTCAACGAGATCGTCGCGGCCGTGACCCACGTGGCCTTCTACGCCGGCTGGCCCAAGGCCTGGGCGACCTTCAACCTCATCAAGGAGGTCTACGCCGACGACATCGCGGCCGGCGACGCGACGTCCGCGGACGACCCCCAGGCCCACGGCGGAGCCTTCGGCCTGGGCGCCCCCAACGACGCCTACGCGCAGTACTTCACCGGCCAGAGCTACCTCAACAACCTCACCGGCGAGGGCGACTACCTGCCCATTCACAACGTGACCTTCGAGCCGGGCTGCCGCAACAACTGGCATATCCACCACGCGAGCACGGGCGGCGGCCAGGTCCTCATCTGCGTCGACGGCTTCGGCTGGTACCAGGAGGAGGGCAAGCCCGCACAGGCCCTAAAGCCCGGCGACGTCGTCGAGATCCCGGCCAACGTCAAGCACTGGCACGGTGCCCGCCGCGACAGCTGGTTCAGCCACGTGGCCTTTGGTTTCCCCGGGCAGGACTTCATCTTCCACGTGAAGACCTTC
>CAVIBB010000001.1:12015-95772 GCA_963640745.1 Paludibacteraceae bacterium | reverse complement strand
TGTCCGAGCAGATGATGTTCACGCAGCCGATGGTCTCGCAGGCGATCATCTTCTTTACCAGGGCGTTCTCGCGGCTCATCTTGATGATGTTCAGCGCGAGCGAGACGGCCACGATGGTCGGCAGGCCCTCAGGCACCGCGGCCACGATGAGCACGATCGACGTGATGAAGGCGTCGGAGACCGTCTCCCAGTTGAACGTGTTGTTCATCAAGAAGGTAACGATCTCGATGGCAAAGACGATTGCCGCGGCTGAGCAGCCCAGGACGGTGATCTGCTTGCCCAGGCGATCGAGCTTCTCCTGCAGCGGCGTCGTGGACTTCTCGATGGTGCCGAGCTCCTTGGCGATCTGCCCGAACTCGGTGTCGTTGCCCACGCCCGTGACCAGCAGCTTTCCGGTACCGGCGGCCACGAAGCAGCCGGAGTAGAGCATGTTCGCGCGCTCGGCCACGGGGGTGGCGGAGCCGCAGATGGCCTCAGCATCCTTGCTCACGGGCATCGACTCGCCGGTGAGCGAGCTCTCGTTAACGCTGAGGTCGACGCTGCCCAACAGCCGCCCGTCCGCCACGATCTTGTCGCCCGTCTCGACGAGCAGGACGTCGCCCACCACGATGTCGCGCTGCGGCACCTGCGTGGGTTCGCCGTCGCGCACGACCTTGACGAGTGTGTCCTCGTTGATGCGGTTGAGCTCCTCGAACGCCTTTGCGGACTTGCCCTCCGTGATAATGGTGATCACGACGGAAAGCGCGATGGCGCAGAAGATGCCTGCGCACTCCAGGAAGTTGTACTCACCGCCCGTGAAGTAGCGGGCGATGTTCACCCCCAGCGTGATGATGGCGGCGAAGATGAGCATGAGCAGCATCGGCTCGGTCGATGCGTCCCAGATGCGTCGGGCCAAGGATTCTCCCTTGGCCTGTGTGAAGGAGTTAGCGCCGTGAGCGGCGCGCGAGGCCTCTACCTGCGACGATGCGAGCCCCCGCTCGGCATCGCTGCCGGTTTGCGCCAGCAACTCCTCCCGTGAGAGCGTGTGAGCGTTCTCCACGGAAATCCCCTCTCTTATTCGTTTCCTAGCAAGAAGCCCGCGTGCAGCTCCCTACTTCGCTGCGCGCGGGCTAAAAATAGAGACCCGACGCACAGCACCCCTCGATGCCGTACGTGAGTCTCGTTCATTAAGGCAAGCCAGGCTTTGCGGATTCGGCGCCCAGGCGCCCCGCGGCCAGTATGTTGACTTGCCGCAACCGATCCTGCCGGCTGCGACTACTCCCTCAAGTACCTGAGGCAGATTAGCACGACTTGCGCGCCCGCGGCAAGAAGCGCTTCAAGAAGACGAGAACAAACCCTGCGCCCGCGATTGCCTTCGGAAGGGGGCCGACCGCGGCCGCAGGGTTTGTCGGCGCCTAATCCTGCGCGAGCAGCATCCCGCCGTAGCGCGCGTCGAGGCCGTCCTTGAGCTGCTCGAAGGCGGGGATATAGCGCTCGATGATGGTGTTTATCAGCTCGAGCTCTTTGGACTCGTCGTATAGGTGCATGATCGTGTTACGGTCGCGCAGCATGGAGAGCCAGGTCACCTCATCGATAAAGTCGTACAGCGCGTAGGCACCCCTGATGATGTCACGCGGCGAGCCGGTGGCCGAGAGTGCGTCGCCTTCGTAGGCGAGAAGCGCCTTGAGGAGCTTCCACCCGAGCTCGAACTGAAGCGAGAACTTATCGATGACCCCGCTTTGCACGAACTCGTTGGTCAAGTCCTGTTCGGGCGCCGTCGCGAGGGTCTTGAGCGCGCTGGCGTAGTTCTCATACTTCTTCATACAGGATCACCCCGTCGCGGTCGATTTGATACCTGAGCTCGTCGGATTTGCAGGTGTCGAGGTTGACGATGTCAAGCTTCAGAAGACTCCAGAGCTCGTTTTGCAGACGGTCGCTGAGCGCATCGAAGTCCGCGCAGCCCTCGACGGCTATGTCGATGTCGCTCTTTGGTAGGTTGGTGCCGCGCGCACGCGAGCCGAACAGCGTGACGCGCTTGGCGCCGGCCTCGCGCGCGAACTCGGCGATCTGCTTATAGACGTTTTCAATGGGCATGGGGCCTCTGCCTTTCTCGTTTGGGTGAATTATAAAGCGGACAAGCCCACGGATCGCCCCGCTGCGCCCACGGCAAGAAGTCCCCGCGGCCTCGCGGCGTGTTTCGACACTGCAAACATGCGGCTGCCTGTTGCGCTTTATCACGCTAAAGCGGTATAGTCCATTCCGTTGCTTTAGCGTAGTAAAGTGTCTGGGTGGCCGCCGACGGCGCCCCGGGCTCCCAGGGAAGGGACACATAATGAAGCTCAACATGAACCGTCGCGAGTTCCTCGCGGCCTTTGGCACCGTCGCCGCCTCCGCTGTTCTCCCCGGCTGCGGCAGCTCGTCTACCAGCAGCTCCTCCAGCTCGAGCAGCGCCGCCTCCGACGCCTCCGACGACAAGTCCGCCACCGCCACCAAGAAGCTTATCGTGGGCTTCGACTCCGCCTACCCCCCGTACGGCTATGTGGGCGACGACGGCTCCTACACCGGCTTCGACCTCGAGCTCGCCCAGGAGACCGCCAAGCGCAACGACTGGGAGATCCAGCTCGAGCCCATCGACTGGGACGCCAAGGACACCCTCATGGACTCCGGCGCCATCAACTGCATCTGGAACGGCTTTACCGTCGAGGGTCGCGAGGATAGCTACACCTTCTCGGGCAACTACATGATCAACGCCCAGGTCGTCGTGGTAAAGAAGGGTGCCGGCATCTCCGACCTCGCCGGTCTTTCGGGCAAGAACGTCATCACCCAGACCGACTCCGCCGCTTATGAGGTCCTCGCCGGCGAGGACGCGGACAAGGCCGACGTCGCCGCCACCTTCGCCTCCCTCGAGACCATCGGCGACTACAACACCGCCTTCATGCAGCTCGAGTCCGGCGCCGTCGACGCCGTGGCCTGCGACCTCTCCATCGCGGCCTATCAGCTCGCCGCCAAGCCCGACGCCTACGAGCAGATCTCCGAGGAGCTCTCCAGCGAGCACTACGCCGTGGGCTTCAAGAAGGGCGACACCGCTACCGCCGAGACCGTGACTGAGACCCTCAAGGCCATGGATACCGACGGCTTCGTCAAGGAGCTTTGCGACAAGTACGCCGACCAGGGCATCTCTTACTCCAACTGGTGCCTGGCGTAGCTTAAACCGACCGATGTGGCGCAGGCGCCGCCGTCCCTCGCGGGCGACGGTGCCTGCGCGTAGTTTGCGAAAGGGGAGCGCGTGGACCTTCTTACCATGGCCGGCATGCTTGGCCAGGGCTTCGTGGTGAGCCTGCAGATCTTCGTCTTTACGCTGGTGGGGTCGCTCCCGCTCGGCATGCTCGTGGCGTTCGCCCGCATGAGCAAGTTCAAGCCGCTCGCGCTCCTGGCGCGCGTGTACATCTCCATCATGCGCGGCACCCCGCTCATGCTGCAGATGTTTGCCATCTACTTCATGCCGTACTACGTCTTCGGCATCAGCCTGACCACGGACAGCAAGTGGTACGCGACCATCGTGGCTTTCATCATCAACTACGCCGCCTACTTCGCCGAGATCTACCGCTCGGGCATCCAGTCCATCCCGCGTGGCCAGTACGAGGCGGCCGAGATCCTGGGCTACTCGCCGGCGCAGACCTTCCTGCGCATCGTGCTCCCGCAGGTGGTCAAGCGCATCCTGCCTTCGGTGACGAACGAGGTCATTACCCTGGTCAAGGACACCTCGCTTGCCTTCTCCATCGGCGTCATCGAGATGTTCACCGTGGCCAAGCAGCTCGTGGCCTCGCAGGTGAGCATGGCCCCGTTTGTGATCGCGGCCGCGTTCTACTGGGTGGCCAACTTCGTCATCGACGTGCTCGCCGGCCGCATCGAGCGCCGCCTCGACTACTACCACGACTAGGAGGTTCCTGTGAGCGATTCCGTTTCCGCCGCCTCGGCCCCCGTGGTCGCGGTCAGCCACGCAAAGAAGAGCTTCGGCGAGATCGAGGTTCTGCGCGACATCTCGCTCGCGGTCAACCCCGGCGAGGTCGTGGCCATCATCGGCCCCTCGGGCGGCGGCAAGTCGACGCTGCTGCGCTGCATGACGCTGCTCGAGACTCTGGACGCCGGCGACCTCGGTTACGGCGACCTGGCCGTGTGCCGCGACGGCGTCTACGGCGATAAGCGCGTGCTGGCCGATGCCCGCTCCCGCTTCGGCCTTGTGTTCCAGAACTACAACCTCTTCCCGCACTTCTCGGTGTTGCGCAACGTCATGGATGCCCCGATCTGTGTCCAGAAGCGCGACCGCGCCGAGGTCGAGTCTCAGGCTCGCGCGCTTCTTGCCAAGATGGGCCTCACGGGCAACGAGGAGAAGGTCCCTTGCCAGCTCTCCGGCGGCCAGCAGCAGCGCGCGAGCATCGCGCGCGCACTGGCTATGAACCCGCGGATCGTCTTCTTTGACGAGCCCACGAGCGCGCTCGACCCCGAGCTCACCGCCGAGGTGCTTAAGGTCATCAAGGGGCTCGCGGCCGAGGACATGACGATGGTCATCGTCACGCACGAGATGAGCTTCGCGCGCGAGGTCGCCGACCGGATCGTCTTTATGGACGGCGGCGTCATCGTGGAGCAGGGCCCGGCCCGCGAGCTCATCGACAACCCGCGCGAGGAGCGCACCCGCGCCTTCCTCGCCCAGCGCGGAGCATAAAACAAGGGTTGTTACCTGCGCGTTTGTAAAAACGCACTGTCACAGTGCGATTTTGCCGGAAAAACGCACTGTCACAGTGCGTTTTATTGCTCGTTGGGGGCATGGGTGCCCGAGGGGTGAAGAATGGAGATAAATGTCTGAGCCGGTAGTCGCTTTCTTCGACGTTGACGGGACGCTCACGTACCGCGATCCCGTGACCGGGCCGACCGACGTGCCCACGGCGCGCGTCCGCGACGCCATTCGCCGCTTTGTCGATGCCGGCAACCTGGCCGTTGTCTGCACCGGCCGCAGCGTCCTTGGCATCCAGAACCTCATGGCGTCGTGCCCCTTCGCCGGCGCCGTCACGCTCGACGGCACGCATGTGCTTTGCGGCGAGAAGGTCGTCTACGACCGGGTCATCGCGCCGGACGTGTTCGAGCGCACCGTCGCCGAGATGCGGCGCATCGGCATGGAGGCGCTTATTGAGGGGACGTATGGCTGCGTGACCGTCACGGGAGACCACCCCAACCCCGAGTTCCGCCGCGTGATGGCGGATATGGAGAGCCTCGAGGACTACGCGGCGCGCGGCGGCCTCATGGAGTTCGGAAAGATCGACTTCACCGACGAGAGCCTCGAGGTCTGCTGCGCGAGCGATTACCTCATGACGACCTACGACTATCTCAACGTGGGCGACAGCTACCATGAGCTGGCCATTCCCGGCACGAGCAAGGGCGTGGGTGCACGGGCCTTTATCGATGCGCTGCCCTTCACGCCCTCGCGTTTCTTTGCGTTCGGCGACTCGGAGAACGACCTCGCCGTGCTCGAGGAGGCCGACGTGGCCGTCGTCATGGGCAACGCACGCGACAACGTCAAGGCTCGCGCGGACTATGTGACCGACACGGCCGCCGACGACGGCGTGGCTACCGCGCTGGAGCACTTCGGCTTGATCTGATGGGTCTTATTTGCGCGGCCTAATTTGGGCAACGCGCTTTGGACAACGCGCTTTGGGCAACGCGCTTTGGGCGGCGATTTCAAGCCGCCCTTTTTATGCTGCGAACTGCGGTTTATTGCTTACAGACACGCCTCGGCGATGCGACGCTTGAGCTCGTCGATGCCCTGGCCGGTGGCCGAGCTGGTAATGACCATCTGCTCGCGCGGCACGTTGAGCTGCTTGGAAAGAAGCGCCGCCTGCTGGTTCTGCTTGTTGCGGCCGATCTTGTCCGCCTTGGTGAGCGCGACGATGTAAGGCAGCTCCGCCTCCTGCAAAAAACCAATCATCTGCAGGTCGAGCTTCTGGGCCTCGTGACGAATGTCCACGAGGGAGATGACCAGGTTGAAGCTTCTTTCCTGCTCGAAGTAGCCGCTGATGAGGTTTGCCCAGCGCTCCTTCTCGGCCTTGGACACCTTCGCGAAGCCGTATCCGGGCAGGTCGACGAAGGTGATGCCGTCGACGTCAAAGAAGTTGATGTTGCAGGTCTTGCCCGGGGTCGACGACACCTTGACGAGGTTCTTACGGCCAAAGAGCTTGTTGAGCAGGGAAGACTTGCCCACGTTTGAGCGGCCGGCGACGCTGACCTCGGGCTGCGACGCCTCGGGGAGCTGGGCGATGGTGCCGTAGGACGCCTCGAAGCGGGCGAGTTGGTAGTTGACGGAGGCCATGGGTCGTTCCTTTCGCTGGGTTTAACCCGGCCATTTTACCAGCTCGCGGGGCGCGCGGCCGATTGGGGAGGGGCCACAATGCGCGGCGCCAACGGCCTGTCTCCAAAAGACCAGCACAAATTGGCCGGTCTCCAAGCGGCTGGTGCGGTGTTGATGCACG
The DNA here is from genome assembly GCA_963640745.1 of Paludibacteraceae bacterium. Taxonomy (GTDB): domain Bacteria; phylum Actinomycetota; class Coriobacteriia; order Coriobacteriales; family Atopobiaceae; genus Paratractidigestivibacter. The sequence goes on along the minus strand of CAVIBB010000001.1, from coordinate 89,272 downwards.
CGGGCGACTTTACTGGGCGCATCCCCGCCGCGTTTAAAAGGAGGCATCGCATGTTGAACAAGAACTTCTCGAGAAGGACCCTCTTTACGGGATTTGCCGGGGCGACGACCTTACTCTCGTCGTTGCTGCTCCCGCGGGTGGAAGGCTTGGCAGACACGTTCTCGCTCGTGCCCATCGGCGTCGAGACCGCGCTGGCCGACGAGGACGACTCCGCCGGCGCCAGGGTCATGGTCGTCTCGCGGACCCAGGTCGGCGTCGTGGCCTACGACATGACCGACCCGACCTGCAAAACCCCGCTTCCCGGCGCGCACGTTAAGCTGACCTCGCGCTCAAAGGGCGGCCTTTCCGTCGAGGGCACGGCCGACTACGAGGGAAAGATCATCTTTGACGTTTTGGACATGGCAGAGGACCCGGACGCCGAGATGCTCACGTTTAACGGCAGCCTCGAGGTCACCTGCGACGGTTATCGCGACGTGTACATACCGCTCACGCGCGTCGTGGCGCATGCGGGCGTCGTCGCGCCCACCTATCCCCTCGACGACCGGCCGTACCTTCGCTCCCTCACCATGAATGAGTGGGACGTGCAGTACACCGAGGCCACCTTCTTGACTAGCAAGTTCAACCAAGAGGAGCATGAGATCGAGGCCGAGGTTAAGCTCCCGAAGGCCGATCGAGTGGCCGACGCCACGCTTACCGTGACGGATGCCGGCGGCTCCGAGCACACCATGTCCGGCGAGGTGTCCGCGCAGGACGACAATACCGTTAACCTGCGCTTTGTTGGAAGATTCCTGAGGTATAGCGACAGTATCTGCATCGGCGAGAACTGCACGGCGAAGGTCGGTTTCCGCCTCGCGAGCGATTTGGCGACCACTTACACGACCGACCTGCACGTTTCCACCAAGCCCGTGCCCCTCGAGGATGAGCGCGCGGGCGACGCGCTCGTCGTTCCCGCCATGGTGCCCGGCAACTTCGCCAACCCCATCGTCCTTCCAAAGTCGTTCATCCGTCCGTTCGGCGGCGCGAGCCTGTCCATCTGGACCCCGAAGCTGCCGATCATTTACGACTTCAGCGCGCTCGGCTACGGAATGTTCGGCATCGACTTCAGCGCGACCTGGAAGTACAAGACGGACGACGACGGGAACGCCGGATGGCAAAGAGTGCCTCGAGGTAGCGTTACGGAGCAGTGGAAGGCGCTGAAGGAGAGCCGGGAGAAGGTCATCGAGAACTTCTTGACGGCGGACGCCGTTCCGGTCAAGGAGAACGGAATCCCGTGCTTTACCAATGAGCTCACGAAGCAGTTCACCATCAACGCGCATGCCCAGGGGTATGGGGCGCTCGAGTACGACTGGGGCAAAGGTGCCTGGTGCGGCTCGCGCAACGGCCTGAGCGCCGTGGTAGGCGCCGATATCAATTGGTGCTGGACCTGGCAGATGAGCCTCATGGGCTTCCCGTTCTACTTCCAGATCAACCCCTACGGCCGTCTATACGGTGCGGCGCGCAGAGGCTTGTATATGGAGAAGTTCTTCGAGCCCGAGTTCACCGACGATCACATTACCCTCGGCTTCGACTTTACCGTCGGAATCGGGCTCACGGCCGGCCTCGGCGTCTCCGGCTTGACTACGGCGTCGGCCACGGGCGCGGGGTATCTCTCGTTCCTCCTCAATATTGGCGAGGACGACCCGGACGCGCGCCTGCGCTTCGTCATCGGCGGCGGCGCGAGCGTGGTGATCACGCTGCAGGCGGGCATTTTCAAAGCGTCGTTCCCTCTTTACAAGGAAGATTGGCCTCAGATCTTCGACACCAAATACGACTTGCTTGCGGCGACGAACGACGACGGCGCCATCGACCTCTCGTCCGCCGAGGGCCAGCAGCTTCTCTCCGGCGTTCTGCAGGAACGGCTGGGCGAACTTGGGCTTTCGAACGGCATGAATCTTGAGGCGGGCGAGCTTCCGAGCTTCGCCGACCTTAAGGCGCATGCGCGCATCGTCACGAACGAGGAGCTTCTTGGGTCGCGCGAGTTCGAGGCTACGCGCTCGCTCAAGGCGAGCGACGCGCCCGTCTCCGTCGTCAACGAGAAGCCCTTCGTCGACCCCGACTCCGAGGGCGAGTTCGGCCCCACCGTCGTCGTGCCCAAGGGCACTCTCATGGCCGGGCTGGGCGACTCCGCCGAGGCGTCTCTTGCCGCCAGCGCGGACGATTACCTGCCTGAATACACCTACGTCGGCAAGAAGAACCTCTTTGCCGCGGCCGCACCGGGCATCAACGGAATCGTTGACGATCGCCGCGGCGGCGTGATCCCGAGCGTCGACAACGCCATCTTTACCGACGTCAACAGCAACCCGAATATGCGCCTGCTCTCCGTTCAGCCGCTCGGGCGCACGGCGCTGTTCCGCCTCGCCTCGGTCGACGTCGGCGGCGGCCGCGCTCGAACCCGCGTCGTTTATCATCTGCTGGAGAACGGCGCTTGGAGCGAGCCGCACATCGTCAACTTCGATCCGCAGGTCGAGGGCGTTGCGCGCGACGATCTTTACGACTACGAGTTCGATGTCGCGCAGGCCGAGGGCAAGGACGGCGTGAGCTACATCTGCCTGGTCATCACCTCCGGCACGCTGCCCGATGGCGACGACACCCCATTCGAGGCCGGCATCCAGGCCCGCTACGTGAGCCTCGTGAGCCTCTACGACTCGTATGCCGCGGTCGACCCGCTGCGCACCGATCCCACGATGACCTGCGCGCTCAAGGGAGCAAACGAGAAGTACACCCTCATGAACCCGCGCATCGAGGGCTTTACCGACAAGTTCTCCGTCGGCGGCTCGAACAACTTCTGCATCATGGGCACGTATCAGGCCCGCAGGCTCGACGCCGAGGAGGGCATTTCTCGGCAGGGCGCGGGCGTGGCCTTCTTTGCGCGCCTTGAGTGGGACAGCGCGTATACCCAGCGTGTTTTCCGTGTGGACTACAACACCTTTGCCACCGGCTCCAAGACGGCCGACGATTACCGCACCTTCCCGGTCAAGATCGACGACGAGGACTACTCGTGGGCGGCCGGCTCCGTGGCCAACGATCGTCGCATGACCTTTGCCGGCGTGCGCGACGGCTCGCTCGAGATCGGCAAGGTCGAGGCGCTCTACAAGGACAACGACTCCTCCAAGTTCCAGAACTTCCGCTCTTCGACGGGGTTTGTGAGTTACGGCAACTGGGGCGACCAGCCGCGGGTTTGCTGCCTGTACCCGTGGGGCGACGACGGCGAGATGCTCTTTACCGCCCTTGCAAAGGACGAGAAGGACAATGAGGTCTGCGGCCTGTACCACATGAGCTTCGATGCGGCCGGCAGCGGTGACTTCAACGTCGACAAGATCAGCGGCGAGGACGGGTCGGCGGCCCACTTTGTGGCCGACGGCGGGCGGCAGTTCCTCTTCTATGCGCAGAACAAAGAGGGGAAGACCGGCCAGACCTTTAATGACGACGGTTCCGTCGACCCCGACGGCGACGTCATCGAGAGCCGTCACTACATCATGGCCGTGGCCGACGTGGACGGCACCTTTACCAAGCCGTTCGTCTTCTGCGAGGTGCCGCACAACATCGACGGGCTCGTGGCGACGCTGGTCGACGGCGAGTACGTTTCCTTCCTGGCAAACAGCATCACGGATATCGACAAGAGCCTCGCCGACATCTACGACGTGCGCGTGCCCCTGCTCAAGTGCCTGACGCCGGTTACGTTCTTGATGGCGGACGCTTTTGCATACAGCGGAGAGGACTGTGCCTTCAAGGTGTACGCAAGAAACGACGGTAACTTGGTGGCCAAGGCGTTTACCTGCACGTTGTTCGACGCCGATACGGACGAGTACGTGGACGAGGCTCGCGTTGTGCTCGACGACGCGATCGTTCCCGGCGACGTGCGCGCGTGCGATGTGTCGTTCGCCATCCCCGAGGACTGGCACAACGCAAAGAACGTCTACGTTAAGTTCTCCGAGGTCGACGCCATCGTGCCGACCTCGCTGGGCGACGCGAACGTCTCCGAGTACCACAGGCCCATCGACGAGTGCCCTACGCTGGGCTTCTCGACCATGGCTTAGCGGCTGGGGGCCTCAATTGAGGCTCTCTGATGACCGGGTCTCCGCGCCGCTTTGGTCCTCTAAACTGACGGTATGCGCTTAGCAAGAAAGGAAGCCATGCTGATTAGGGAATTCTGCGCGGAGAACATCGAGCATGTGCCGGCGGCCTTGGTCGCCGGCGCTTCTCGTGTGGAGCTCTGCGACAACCTGGCCGTGGGAGGGACGACGCCGAGCCACGGCGTGATTCGCGCGGCGGTCGAGATGTGCCGCCCTGCCGGGGCGGCCGTCATGTGCATGATCCGCCCGCGCGGCGGCGACTTCGAGTATTCGGCCGCCGAGGCACGGGTTATGGTCGACGACCTGCGCCACGCCGCCGACCTGGGCGTTGACGGCGTGGTGTTCGGCTGTCTACGCGAGGGGCATCTGGACCGTGGGCTGACCGAGCGCTTGGCCGGCATCGCGAAGGAGCGTGGGCTTCTTGCCACGTTCCACATGGCGTTTGACGCCCTTCCTGCGGGCGAGCAGCTCGACGCCATCGACTTCCTGGCCGCGGCGGGCGTCGATCGCATCCTCACGCACGGCGGGCCGGCCGGGACGTCCATCGGGGACAACCTGGCTCGGCTGCGCGCGTACGTGGAGCGCGCGGCCGAGCGAATCGTCGTGCTTCCCGGAGGGGGCATTACCTGGGAAAACGCCGAGGCGATTGCCGCAGCCCTCGGCGTCGGCGAAGTGCACGGCACGCGCATCGTCCGGTTGTAATAAGGGGGGCAAAGGGCCTGCCCCTTTGCCCCCTGCGGGTGGCTAAAGCGCCGCGAGGTGCTCCGGGAGCTCTCCGGCGAGCGGGGCGACGTAGGCGCGGAAGTCGTCCGTCACGTTCATCCCGTCCTCGCAGATCCACTCGCGCGGCACGGCCTTGACCTGGTTGGCCACAGCGAGCACGTCGATGAGCTCGTACTCGACGGCGTAGGGGTCGTTGCCTGTGCGCTTGAGGGAGCTCATCTTGACGGACTCGCCGGCAAGGGTCGCGGCGACCCCGCGGCGCCCCAGCTCGAAGGCCTCGTCGAGGTCGACCTGGCTGGCGAGGTGGCTCGCGCAGCGCTGAAGCGTGGAGAGCTCGACCGCTCGGGTCTTTACGCCGAGGCGCCCGCCGACGACGCTTGCCAGGTAACGGCTCGGGCCGGAGAGCTGCGCCAGGTGGCCGAACTCGTCGACCTTGGTGCCGGCCGCGACGGTCTTCTCGGCAATGAGGTGGCCGTCGGCCTCGCGCAGGCCCTCGGACATGGCGATGACTACGGTGTTCTGGCGCTCGAGGAGATTGCTCACGCGCTCTACCAGCGCGTCTTCGTCGAAGGTAATCTCCGGCAGCAGCACGAGGTCGGGCCCGGCCAGGCACGCCGAGCCTGCGAGCCAGCCGGCGTCGCGACCCATGATCTCGACAAAGAGCACGTTCTTGAGGTCGTACACGTCAGCGTCGAGCATGAGCTCGGAGGTCGCGGTGGCCACGAAGCGGGCCGCGCTGCCGTAGCCGGGCGTGTGGTCGATGCCCACGAGGTCGTTGTCGATGGTCTTGGGCACGCCGATGAAGCGGATGGGGGAGTCGACGCGCGCTCCCCAGGCGCCGAGCTTGGCGATGGTGTCCATCGAGTCGTTGCCGCCGATGTAGAGAACCGCGCCGTAGCCGTCGGCCTCGAGCTTGGCGAACACGTCGCCGTAGAACTTCTCGGCATCCGGCGCGTCGAGGGCGGGGAGCTTGAAGCGGCAGCTGCCGAGCCAGCTCGAGGGCGTGTGGCGGAGCTGCTCGAGCGCCGCGTCGTCTGGGAGCGCGGCCGCGAGGTCGACCGTCTGGCCGGCGAGGTAACCCTGGATGCCGTGGCGCATGCCGTCTACCGCGACGCCCGCCTCACGCGCACCGGCGACCACGCCCGCCAGGCTTGAGTTGATGGCCGCGGTGGGGCCGCCGGACTGACCGACCAGGATGCGCTTGATCTGGGGCATGGGGTTCCTCTCTCGGGGGTTCTTTATAGGCAATTACGCACAAGAATACCGCCGCCGGCTCGGGGCCGACGGCGGCAATCGAAGCAAAGGGGTCAAGCCCGGTTGCGTTCCCGCTACCTGCTACGCAATGTTGTAGAACGCGGCCTTCTGCAGGTACTCGGAGGAGTCACCCAGCGCGTCCTCGATGCGGAGGAGCTGGTTGTACTTGGCCACGCGGTCGGTGCGGGCGGGGGCGCCGGTCTTGATCTGGCCGGCGTTGGTCGCCACGGCGAGGTCGGCGATGGTGGTGTCCTCGGTCTCGCCGGAGCGGTGAGAGACGACGGCGGTGTAGCCGGCGCGCTTGGCGGTCTCGATGGCGTCGAGGGTCTCGGTCAGGGAGCCGATCTGGTTCACCTTGATGAGGATGGCGTTAGCGGCGCCGGACTCGATGCCCTTCTTGAGGCGGGCGGTGTTGGTGACGAAGAGGTCGTCGCCCACGAGCTGGACCTTCTTGCCGATGCGCTCGGTGAGCTTCTTCCAGCCCTCCCAGTCCTCCTCGGCCAGGCCGTCCTCGATGGAGATGATCGGGTAGCGAGAAACCAGGTCCTCCCAGTAGTCGACCATCTCGTCGGAGGTGAGGGTGCGACCCTCGCCCTTGAGCTCGTAGAGGCCGGTCTCCTTGTTGTAGCACTCGGAGGTAGCCGGATCCATGGCGAACATGAAGTCGACGCCCGGCTCGAAGCCGGCGGCCTTGACGGCCTCCATCAGGTAGACGAAGGGCTCGTCGTTGGTCTTGAGGTCGGGAGCGAAGCCGCCCTCGTCGCCCACGCCGGTCGAGAGGCCGGCGGCCTTGAGGGTGTCCTTGAGGGTGTGGTAGACCTGGGCACACCAGCGCAGGGCGGTCTTGAAGTCGGGGGCGCCGACGGGCATGATCATGAACTCCTGGAAGTCCACGTTGTTGTCCGCGTGAACGCCGCCGTTGAGAATGTTCATCATCGGAACGGGGAGGGTGTGGGCGTTCGGGCCGCCGAGGTAGGCGTAGAGGGGCAGACCCGCGGACTCGGCCGCGGCGCGAGCGATGGCGAGCGAGCAGCCGAGGATGGCGTTGGCGCCGAAGTTGCCCTTGTTGGGGGTGCCGTCGGCGGCGATCATGGCCTCGTCGCAGGCGCGCTGGTCGGTGGCCTCCATGCCCACGAGGAGCTTAGCGAGCTCGTCGTTGACGTGGCCGACGGCCTTCTCGACGCCCTTGCCCAGGTAGCGGTCCTTGTCGCCGTCGCGCAGCTCGACGGCCTCGAACTCGCCGGTGGAGGCGCCGGACGGGACGATGGCGCGGCCGAAGGCGCCGTCCTCGAGCGTGACCTCGACCTCGACGGTCGGGTTGCCGCGGGAATCGAGGACCTCACGACCATAAACCTCAATAATGCGTGCCATAGTGTTGACCTTTCTTGTTAGCCATGCCTAACTTGCCATCCCAGAGTATACCTAAACTAACTCTTGCGTATACATCGGCGAGAGAAATGATTTTGCAAGGCGGGCGGTGCGGGCTTGTGAAGACTTCACAACCGAATCCAGCCTTCACAACGCGGCTTTCTGCCAGAATCGGGAGTTGTGAGGGCTTCTTCGCGTGGTGAAGACTTCACAACCGCGTGGCGCGGCGGCGCGGGGCGAGGCGCGGCGGCAGGGCGCGGGGCGAGGCGCGGCGGTATCGCGGCACGGGCGGCTCGGCCGGACTGCACAAGAAAGAGGCGGCAAGAGACGCGTGCCTCTTGCCGCCCAGGCTGCCGGATGCTGGCGAATGTTCGCTTAGTAGAAGCTCTCGCCGCGGTCGATCATGTCCTTGAGCAGGCGTGCCATGGCCTTGTAGTTGTAGGGAAGCATCATCTTTTTAAATAGCGGGTTCAGAAGGCCGGGGACGCTCTGGAACTGCATCACGATGTTGTAGGCCGTGGCGAGGCCGACGGTGTCGATGATGCGGAACGGCCCCTTAGGCGCGCCGGTCCCGTGCTCCCAGGCAATGTCGATGCTCCTCGGATCGGAGACGCCCGAGGCCCAGAGGTCCAGGCCAGAAAGCAGGAACGGCACGAGCATGGAGTTGAGCAGGTAGCCGTTCTTCTCCTTGCGCACGGGCAGGGCGATCATGCGGATTTGGTTGGCGAACTCGATCATCTGGTCGAAGACGGCAGGGTCGGTGCCGGCGTGCCCCATGACCTCGGCGGTGTTGTTCTTCCAGATGGAGTTCGCGAAGTGCAGCGCCACGTACTTTGCGGGGCGCCCGGTGCACTTGGCGAACTGGCTGGGCAGCAGGGTGGAGGAGTTCGTGGCCAGCACGGTTTTCTCCGGCATGAGCGGAGCGAGCTTCTCGTAGAACTCGACCTTGGCCTTGGGGTCCTCGGACATCGATTCGATCACGAGGTCGGCGTCGGCCACGGCGGCGGCCATGTCGAGCTCGAGCTTGAGGCCGTAGTAGGCCTTCTTTACGCGGTCGTGGCAGGCGTCGACATCGAGAGGCGCATTCGAGTCGGCGATGCCGGCGCACCAAGGGCCGGAGCCGTCCGCCATTTGGTCGATGGCCTCCAGGTAGGTGCTGAGCAGCTTGTCGATCTTCGGCTGCGTGCGCCCGACCGAACCCTCGCTGCGCAGCCAGATGGTCACATCGAACCCGCAATACGCCGCTTGGAACGCGATTTGGCTACCGAGCACGCCGCCGCCTGCGACAACAACCTTCTTGAACGCCATAGGGGCCTCCTTTTTTGAACGGGGGTCAATTGCGTCAAGTTTGAAGGATGGAAAACCGGTTGTCCGTGGTGCCGCCGAACGGTTCCGCGGGCGGGGCATGGGATTTGTGAGGCGTTCGCGAGTTTGGCTTCGAGAAGCCGAGAAAAGCCCGCGCCGGGAACCGACGCGGGCTGTAGATCGGGCTAATTTGGCTTTTTGTCGGGGGCGACTGCGCTGCTTTACGCCATGTCCTCGAGGCGGCCGTGCTTTTCGTAGCGGGTCACGCGGGAGGGGCGGTTCTGGTCGTCCACAAAGACGACGTGGGGCTGGAAGTCGCGGGCCTCGGCCTCGTCCATCTGTGCATAGCACATGATGATGACCTTGTCGCCGACCTCGACGTAGTGTGCCGCGGCGCCGTTGAGGCAAATCATGCCGCTGCCGCGCTCGCCTGCGATGACGTAGGTCTCCAGGCGGTTGCCGTTGTTCACGTCCGCGACCGTGACCTTCTCGTACTCGAGGATGCCGGCGGCCTCCATGAGGTCCTCGTCGACGGTGATGGAACCGACGTAGTCAAGCTCCGCCTGGACGACGGTGGCGCGATGAATCTTGCCCTTGAGCATGTTGAGCATCATGCGGGAAGCTCCTAGGTGATGGTTTAGCTAATTTTGACCTGCGATAGAGTACAACACGTGCGTGAGCAGCTCGTAGACCTGCTTCGTATCCCCACAAAGACAGCTCAGATGCGCGTCGACGGTGGCCACGTCTCCGCGCGCGGCGGGGCCGGTAAGGGATGCCGCGACGCCGTCGGCGGCGATGTGCTCGGCGTTTCCAAGGAAGAGGGGCGCGAGGGCGCGCTCGGCGTCGGCAGGGGAGAACCCGCAGGTAGCAAGCTCACGCGCCGCCGTCTCGTAGAGGCCGACGACCAGGTTCGACGCCATGACCGCCGCGGCGTGGTAGCGCGTTTTCTGGTCGGCGGGGATGCGCGCGACGTGGTTGCCGCAGCAGCCGAGAAGGGCCTCAAGGGTCTCGACCGCCGCGTCGTCGCCTTCCAGCGTGAACCAGGCGCGGGCGAGTTCCTGCCAGCATTCGAACCGGCTGCTCACGGCATAGAGCGGGTGGCACGAGGCCACGGCGGCCCCGGCCTTGCGCAAGGGAGCCAACGCGTCGGCGGCCAGCGCACCCGAGCAGTGGGCGAACTTCTTGCCGGCGAGGCCGATGCCTTCCCGGCCCGCGGCGCCCGCGAGCTCGGCCGCTGTCGTCGCGATGCCTGCGTCCGGCGTGGTGATAAACACCAGGTCAGCGGCCAGCACCGACTCGAGCGCTGACCCAAACACGGCGCCGCCGGCAAACGCCGCGGCCTCCTGCGCGTGCTCCGGCGACCGCGAGAAAAAGCCGGCAAGCTCGGCCGCCCCGCTCTGGCCCAGGTAACGGGCGAGGGAGCAGCCGACCTTGCCGGCCCCGATGAACGCGATGCGTGTGGGTGTGGTCACGCTAGGCGGCGGGGTCGTAGATAAAGTTGTCGATCAGGCGGGTCTTGCCCACGTAGACAGCCATGGCGCAAAGCACCGGCGCGTCCTCGATGCGCTCGATCTGCACGATGTTCTCGAAGTCGACCATCTTTACGTAGTCGATCTGGGCCAGCGGCTCGGCCTCGATGATCGCCTTCATGGCCGCGATCACGGTCGCCGCGTCGCGCTCGCCGTCCTCGACGAGCTTCTGGCCAGCGAAGACGGCGCGCGAGAGGCAGAGCGCCGCCGTGCGCTCCTCGGCCGAGAGATACGTGTTGCGCGAGCTCTTGGCCAGGCCGTCCTCCTCGCGGACAATCGGGCAACCCACGATCTCGATCCCGAAGTTGAGGTCGCGCACCATACGGCGGATGACGGCGAGCTGCTGGGCGTCTTTCTGGCCAAAGTAGGCGCGGTCGGGGGTCACGATGTTGAAGAGCTTGGAGACGACGGTGCACACGCCGCGGAAGTGGATGGGGCGCGTGAGGCCGCAGAGCTCGTGGGTGAGCTCGTCCATGTTCACGTAGGTGCAGGCGTCGGGCGCGTACATCTCGGAGGGCTCGGGGTGGAAGACGAGCGCGGCGCCGGCCTCCTCGCACAGGGCGCAGTCGCGCTCGAAATCGCGCGGGTAGCTCTCGAGGTCCTCAGTGGGCCCGAACTGCGTCGGGTTAACGAAGTCGGAGACGACGACGCGGTCGTTCTCGGCGGCGGCGCGCACGATGAGGCTCTTGTGGCCCTCGTGCAGGTAGCCCATGGTGGGGACGAGGCCGACGGTAAGGCCCTCGCGCTTCCAGGCGCGGACCTGCTCGCGGACCTCGGCGACGGCGGATGCGGTCTGCATTAGTTGCTCCTAACTTGGTCAATGACCTCGGGGTCGAGGTCCTTATAGCTCTCGGCGGCGGCGGGGAAGTTGCCGGATTGGATTGCCTCGTCGTAGGCGTGGAATGCGCCGACGATAGTCTGGCCCACTTGCGCGAACTGGCGCACCATCTTGGGCTTAAAGCCGCCGGCCGTCATGCCGAGCATATCCTGCACGACGAGCACCTGGCCGTCGCAGCCGTTGCCGGCGCCGATGCCGATGGTAAACGCGCTGGTCAGCTGGCTTGTGATGTACGTGGCGAGGTTGGCGGGCACGCACTCGAGCACGATGCAGAAGGCGCCCGCGGCCTCGATGGCCAGGGCGTCATCGACGAGCTGGCGAGCGGCCTCGACGGACTTGCCCTGCACCTTGAAGCCGCCGAAGGCGTTCACCGACTGCGGGGTCAGACCCAGGTGGCCCACCACGGGGATGCCGGCTTCGACCATGGCGTGGATCTGCTCGACGCAGCGCGCGCCGCCCTCGAGCTTGACGGCCTGGGCACGGCCCTCCTTCATGAGGCGGCCGGCGTTCTCGAGCGCCTGCTCGAGGCTCGCCTGGTAGCTCATAAAAGGCATGTCGGCCACGACGAAGGTGTTGTCGGTCGCGCGCGTGACGCAACGGGTGTGGTGAACCATGTCGTCCATGGTTACGGGCAACGTCGAGTCGTAGCCCATCATCGTCATGCCGAGCGAGTCGCCGACGAGGATCATGTCGATCCCGGCGGCCTCGGTGAGCGCGGCCATCGTGTAGTCGTAGCTGGTCACCATCGTGACCTTGCGGCCTTCGTCGACCTTCTTCTTGAGGGTGAGGACGGTGTTTGCCATGGGGTTGGGCCCCTCCTTAATCGCGTGCAAAGAAGCCCGCCGGGCCGGGGCCGAGGGCGGGCATCAGTCGTTTTTCTCAGCTAGTGTAGCGCGTCGGCCCGATTCGGGGCGCGAAAGCCCCTTTTGAAGGAGCGGCGGCTGTAATTTGGGCGGATGCCGAAGTGCTTGATGGCCTGGGCGAGCGCGGCGAACCGAAATAACGCGTAAGTGCACGTCTTAATTTGGCTTGGACGGGTATCCGGCAAAAGGATATTCGGCCGACCTGCGCAAATGTCGGGAAAGTCGCCGTGGATACTTGAGCGCATCGAATTAAGACGTGCACTTATGTGACTTTAGGCTCGTCGGCGCCTGCGTGAGTGTGTTTTCGGCAAGAAAAGCCCGGCCGAGCGAAGCTCGGCCGGGCTCTGAGGCTGTCTGGGAGATGCCTGCCGCGCTATGGCAACGCTTGTGGCACGGGGCGCGGCCTTACGCAGCAGCCTCGGCGTCGAGGGTCTCGCGGATGGCGAGGATGAACTCGCGGGTACCGAGCGTGGTGGGGTTCTCCAGCGAGGTGATGCGCGCCAGGTCGCCCGTCATCTTGCCCGCCTCGATGGTGTGCAGGGTCGCGGCCTCCAGGCGGTTCGCGAAGTTGACCAGCTCGGGCGTCTCGTCCAGCTCGCCGCGCTTACGCAGGGCACCGGTCCAGGCAAAGATCGTTGCCACGGAGTTCGTCGAGGTCGGCTCGCCCTTGAGGTGCTTGTAGTAGTGGCGCTGGACGGTGCCGTGGGCGGCCTCGTACTCGTAGTAGCCGTGGGGGCTCACCAGCACGGACGTCATCATGGCCAGGCTGCCGAAGGCACTGGAGAGCATGTCGCTCATCACGTCGCCGTCGTAGTTCTTGCAGGCCCAGATAAAGCCGCCCTCGGCCTTCATGATGCGGGCCACGGCGTCGTCGATCAGCGTATAGAAGTACTCGATGCCCGCGGCCTCGAAGGCGCCCTTGTACTCGGCCTCGTAGAGGTCGGCGAAGACGTCCTTAAAGCGGTGGTCGTACTTCTTGGAGATGGTGTCCTTGGTGGCGAACCACAGGTCCTGCTTGGTGGAAAGCGCGTACTCGAAACAGCTGCGCGCGAAGCTCTCGATGGAGTCGTCCAGGTTGTGCTGGCCCTGGACCACGCCCGCGCCGGTGAAGTCGTGCACGAGCTCGCGGGTCTCGGTGCCGTCGGCCGCGGTGTAGACGAGCTCGACCTTGCCGGGGCCGGGGATGCGCATCTCGGCGTTCTTGTACACGTCGCCGTAGGCGTGGCGGGCGATGGTGATGGGCTTCTTCCACGAGGTCACGACGGGGTCGATGCCCTTGACCACGATGGGGGCGCGGAACACGGTGCCGTCGAGCATGGCGCGGATGGTGCCGTTGGGGCTCTTCCACATCTGCTTGAGGCCGTACTCCTCGACGCGCGCGGCGTTCGGGGTGATGGTGGCGCACTTGACGGCCACGCCCAGGCGCTTGGTGGCCTCGGCGGAGTCGACGGTGACCTGGTCGTCGGTCTTGTCGCGGTACTCGAGGCCCAGGTCGTAGTACTCGGTCTTGAGGTCGACGTAGGGCGAGATGAGCTCGTCTTTGATGATCTGCCAGATGATGCGGGTCATCTCGTCGCCGTCCATCTCGACGAGCGGGGTCTTCATCGCGATCTTGGTCATGTGCGCCTCCTAGGGCTGCGTTTTGCCAAATTTCTTGCAATTTACCACGCGCTGAGCGCGACGCGACAAGTGTTTCCCCGCTTGAGACGCGCTGGATACACGCCCATCGCCGGACCCGCGCAAGCGAATGTGTCCGTACCGCGCCGCGTGGTGCGTTTTTGATGCGAGCGGGACCGCATTATGCGGGGTGTGCACAGGGAGATCCGAAAACCAAGGCCCGCGAGGCCAAAAATCAAAGAAGGAGAACCATCATGCAGAAGCAGAACCTCAGCCTGCCCAAGAAGCTCGTTGCCGCGTCCTTCGCCGTCCTGCTCGCCGCCTCCAGCCTGACGGCCATGCCTTCGGTGGCCCACGCCGAGACCACAAGTGCCAAGGACGCCGTTATTTCCGCGCTGAACGATAACACCAAGAAGAAAATCTCGGTCGAGGCCATATACAACGAGTCGGGGACCGAGCTCATCAGCTACCACGTCTATATTGGCGATGATTACGACTCTGAGTGGTACTGGAACCTCGGCACCTATTACGTGCACGCAGACGTGTCGACCACCCCGTACGTTGCGGATCTTTCCGACTTTAACTTCAGTTACTACACGGTGGGAACGGATCCGGCCCTGTATGTCTCCGGCTGCGGAAACCAGACCGCCTTCCTTGGCTACGAGGGGGACGAGTACGTCCACATCAGCAATGGGAGGCTCGACCCAAAGGGTACTACGCGCCTAAAGGCGAACGGTGAATACGTTGCCTCCAAGCTCAGTCGCATCGTGTTCAGCAAGGATAGCGTCACGGTCTATCTGAAGCGCACTGCCACCCAGGCCTACAAGGAGGTCGAGAAGGCCATCGACGCCATCGGCGAGGTCACGGACACGCCGGAGTGCAAGGCGCGTATCGAGGCGGCCAAGGAGGCCTACAACTGGCTCCCCAAGTACGAGAAGGACCTGGTCAGCAATCTCGATACCCTCTACGCCGCGATGTACCCGAATTACGGTCTCTAACGTTAGTTCTCGCGCTGGGCGCGGCCGCGATGTGTCCTATGGTGCGCTTTTGGTACGCCCGGCGGCGCATCATGCAGTTGTCAGCAGGAGCACCCCTTAGGTCCAAGGCCCGGGGGAAAGAAACCAAAAGGAGAACCACCATGAAGAAGCAGAACCTCAGCATGCCCAAAAAGCTCGCCGCCGCTTTTGCCACCGCCGCTTTTGCCACCGCCGCCTTCGCGCTTGTGGTGGCCCCTGCCTCCGCCCAGGCCATGGAAACCGAGGAGGTCCTGGCCCAGATTAAGGAGGCCGAGACCGAGGACACGAGCAGCACGATCATGCTCTACAGTTTGTTTGACGGCAACACGCTTACCCACTACTCCCTGTATGCCTCGGGCACCAAGTCGAACTTCGTCCCGGCTCTCATGGGCGAGGAGCTGAACGTCGACCTGGGCGAGGCCAGCCATACCGTCGATCTCTCCAGCAAGAACCTGAGGGTCGGCACGGGCACTGCGCTGATGTTCATGGGCAGCGGAAAGGCCAAAGTCGGCTACAAGTTCGTCGGCTACAACGACGTCCACTACAGCGACCAGATGCTCGACTCGGAGAGGTCCATCACCCCCACGGTGGAGGTCCCGAACGGCTCCTTCAAGATCGAGAGCGTCACGTACAACAAGAACGAGATTGTGGTTAATCTCCAGCCGGTCATCACCGACGCCCATCGCGTGGTCGAGTTCGCCATCGACGACATAGACGTGGTCGAGTACACGCAGGAGTGCAGCGATCGCATTGACGCCGCCTTCGCGGGCTACCAGGCGCTTCCCGACTGGGAGAAGCCGCTGGTCGAGAACCTCGACCAGCTGTACGCCAGCAACCGCGCCTACTTCGAGCTCAAAGTGGCCGCGAACTCCTAAGGGCCGCAGGGAGCCAGCTCGAGCCGCCGGATTCGGCGGGACAGGCGTCTGCTAACGATTGCTCAATTGATGGAAAGAAGGGCCGCTCGGAAGAGATTCCGGGCGGCCCTTGCTTTGTGGAAACGCCTCGCATGCGGCGTGGGCCGGTTCGGCCTCGGCGGGCTGTTTACGCGCCTTGCCCGCCGCGCTTCTTGCCGAGGGCGTGGAAGACGTTGAGAAGGGCCAGGCCGAGGAGGCTCGCCGTGACGCTCGCGGCGAGGATCGCGCACTTGGCGGCCAGCTGCTCGGCGCTATCGGTAAACGAGAGGCCCGAGATCAGGATGCACATGGTGAACCCGACGCCGCCGAGCACGCCCACGCAGACGAGCTGCCCCCAGTTGGATCCCTCGGGCAGGGGGGAGAACCCGATTTTTACCAGCACGAACGTGACGGCGACGATGCCCAGGGGCTTGCCGAGCACGAGACCGAGAAAGACGCCCTGTGCCACGGGGTCGCCGAGGATGCTCGCGGGGTCGACGCCGACCAGACGCAGCTGGGCGTTGGCGAAGGCGAACAGCGGCAGGATGAGGAAGTTGACCGGCACGGAGATGGCGCCCTCCACGCGCTGCAGCGGCGGCGTCACGCGGTGCATGATGTTCTCCACGCGGCGGGCGGTCTTGGTAAAGCCGTGCTGCCCGAGGATGTGCATCTCGGGGTCGTAGGCGTCGTCGAGCTCCGTCTCGCGCTCGCCGAGCCAGGTCTGCAGGTCGCCGAGCTTGATGTCGCTCTTTACCGGCAGGAAGAAGGCCAGGATGACGCCCGCGAGCGTCGCGTGGACGCCGGAGTTGAGCATGCAGGCCCACAGAGCCAGGCCCACGAGCACGTACCAGCGCGCGTGGTAGACCTGCAGGCGGTTGAGCACCCACAGGGCCACGCAGCAGGCGGCCGATGCCGCGAGCCACGGCAGCGACGGCGACTGCCCGTAGAAGAGCGCGATCACGATGATGCCGAGCAGGTCGTCGGCGATGGCGAGCGTCGAGAAGAACACCTTGGCAGCGGGCGCGACCTTATCGCCGGCGAGCGACATGATGCCGAGCGCGAAGGCGATGTCGGTTGCGATGGGCACCGCCCAGCCGCTCGTGGCCCCGCCCCAGTTGAGCAGGGTGTAGATGACGGCCGGCGCGGCCACGCCGCCGCACGCGGCGAGGATGGGCATGAGCGCCTGGCGCGGGTTCGTGAGGACGCCCGCGGTGAGCTCGAACTTGAGCTCGATGCCCACGGACAGGAAGAAAATCGCCATGAGGAAGTCGTTGACGAAGCCCTCGACGGTAATGGAACAGGCCAGGGGACCGAGCGTGAAGCCGAGCGGCTGCTCCAGGAACTCGCGCACGGGGTAGTAGGCGTCGGTGTTCGCGACGACGACCGCGGCCACGGCGGCAAGCACCATGACGGCGGCGGCGACGGTTCCGTTCTCGGTGACGCGGGCGAGGCCCCGGCGGCGGGCACAGCGCTTCGCCACGGCGGGAACAGCTACGATATTTGATGTGGTAACGGCAGCAGACATACGCGCTCCAATTAATCCGGCAAGCTTTATTCAAGTATTGGATTCAGGCGGCGGGGCGCGGTGATTTTATTCGTATCGACATAAAATTCCGTTCTGTTTCGAGTCGGTGTGCGCGCGTTACGTATCGTTACGACTCGGCGTAACCGCAACACGCGACCTTCTCTTTCTGTCAAGTTGAATTCCGTGAGCGCGACACGTAGCCCAGTTTAGCGGCGAGTTTGCTAAACGTAAGGACCGTGTTAGGCCATCGGGCGCGTCTCTCACCAAGGAAAGAAGCAAGACAGGGAGGTAGAAATGTTCAGTTCCGCTGACGTGACTTGGACGCTCGTGGGAGCGTTCCTCGTCTATTTCATGCAAGCCGGATTCGCCTTGTGCGAGGCTGGCCTGACCCGTGCGAAGAACACGGGCAACATCCTCATGAAGAACCTCATGGACTTCTGTATCGGCACGCCTTGTTACTGGCTCGTGGGCTTCGGCATCATGTTCGGCGGCACGGGCGCCCTCATCGGCTCCTTCGACCCGTTCATCCAGGGCAGCTACGACTTCGGCACCCTGCCCACCTGGGTCTACGCCCTCTTCCAGACGGTCTTCTGCGCCACCGCGGCCACGATCGTCTCGGGCTCCATGGCCGAGCGCACCAACTTCAAGGCCTACGTGCTCTACTCCGCGATGATCTCGCTCGTCGTGTACCCCATCTCGGGTCACTGGATCTGGGGTGGCGGCTGGCTCTCTGAGCTTGGCTTCCACGACTTCGCCGGCTCCACCGCGGTCCACTTCGTCGGCGGCGTGACCGCCTGCCTCGGCGCCGCGCTTCTGGGCCCGCGCATCGGCAAGTACGGCAAGGACGGCAAGCCCCGCGCCATCCTCGGCCACAACATGACCGCCATGGCCCTCGGCGTCTTTATCCTCTGGTTCTGCTGGTTCGGCTTCAACGGCGCGTCCACCGTCTCGATGACCGGCGACGACGTCATGACCAACGCCGGCCTCATCGTCTTCAACACCAACCTCGCGGCCGCCATGGCCACGCTCGCGGCCATGATCTTTACCTGGTGCCGCTACGGCAAGCCCGACGTTTCGCTTACCTTCAACGCCTCGCTTGCCGGCCTCGTCGCCATCACCGCCGGCTGCGACGCCATGGATCCCTTCGGCGCCGCCATCACGGGCACCGTCGCCGGCATCCTCGTGATCCTCTCCGTCGAGTTCTTCGACAACGTGGCAAAGATCGACGACCCCGTCGGCGCGGTCTCCGTCCACGGTGCCTGCGGCGCCTTCGGCACCCTCTGCGTCGGCCTCTTTGCCACCGACGGCGGCCTCTTCTACGGCGGCGGCTTCGCCAAGCTGGGCGTCCAGGCCCTCGGCCTCATCTCCGTCGCTGCCTGGGTCCTCGTGACGATGTTCATCATCTTTAAGGTCATCGACAAGTTCGTCGGCCTGCGCGTTCCCGAGGAGATTGAGATCGACGGCCTCGACTTCGCCGAGCACGGCCTGCCTACCGCCTACGCCGGCTTCGCCATCTCCGACCCGACCTATGCCAACCTCGAGTACGTCGGCCCCAACGAGGGCACCGACCTCGGCGAGGACGACATCGACAAGGCCTCCGAGGCCAAGGTCAACGCGGCCGTCCCCGTGGTCACTTCCCCCGTCTCCACCGGCATGCACAACATCAGCGTGTGCTGCAAGGCCTCCAAGCTCGACGAGCTCAAGGTGGCCCTCAACAAGGCCGGCATCACCGGCATGACCGTGAGCCAGGTCACCGGCTACGGTCTCCAGAAGGGCGCCGGCGAGAAGTACCGCGGCGTCGAGGTCGACGCGCGCCTGCTGCCCAAGGTCAAGGTCGAGATCGTCGTCGGCAACATCCCGTACGAGAAGATCGTCGACGTCATCAAGCGCGTCCTGTACACCGGCCACATCGGCGACGGCAAGATCTTCGTTTACGGCGTGGAGAAGGTCGTCAAGGTCCGCACTGGCGAGGAGGACCTGCTCGCCCTCACCGACGAGGCGGAGTAAGCGCTCGCGATCGCCTCGCGATTGATTCCCGAATTGATGGAGAGAAAGACCGCTCGGAAGCAATTCCGGGCGGTCTTCTTTGTGCATCGCGCGCGGGCGAGAGATGCCCGCCTACTCTAGCACGGAGCCGCGTTACCGCAGGATCCTCTCCAGCGCGTTGACGGCCCGCACGACGTCGGCGTTCGTGTTCGCCCACCCAAAGCTGAATCGGATGGTGCCTGTGGGGAAGGTGCCGAGCGTCTTGTGGGCGGAGGGCGCGCAGTGCAGGCCGACGCGCGTCTGGATGCCGTGATCCGCGTCGAGCGTGTGGGCGACCTCGGCGAGCTCGTGCCCCGGCGTCTGGATCGAGACGACCCCTGTGCGCCCCTCGACCCCGCGTAGGCCGACGATGCGGACGGCGCCCGAGGTTTCGAGGGGTCCGAGTCCGTCGATAAGCGCTGCCGCGAGGGCCTGCTCGTGGGCGCAGATCGTCTGCGTCCCCCGCCCGGAAACCCAGTCGAGCGCGGCGGAGAGGCCGGCGATTCCGGGCAGGTTGAGGGTGCCCGCCTCGAGGGCGTCTGGCAAGAAGCCCGGCATCTCCTCGCTGCTTGAGGCGCTTCCCGTACCGCCCGCGACCAGCGGCTCGATGGTCCGCGCGAACTCGCGCGTGAGCACGGCGCCGCCGATGCCCTGTGGGCCGAGGAGCCCCTTGTGCCCCGTGAAGCAAACCGCGTCGGCGCAAAGCGAGCGGGCGTTCACGGGAAGCACGCCCGCCGTCTGCGCCGCGTCAACTACGAAGCGCGCGCCGTGCTCGCGGCAGACGCGCCCCATCTCGGCGAGGGGCAGCGCCGTCCCGCAGACGTTGCTCGCGTGCGTCATCACTACCATCCGCGTGTTCGGGCGCATGAGAGGCGCCACATCCGCGGGGTGCAGCGTTCCGTCGGGCGCGCACGGCACGCGGCTGAACTCCACGCCGCGCGCCGCCAGCTGGGTGAGGGGCCGCATGACGGCGTTGTGCTCCATCGACGAGACGATCACGTGGTCTCCGGCGCGCAGCGATCCCTTGAGCACGAGGTTCAGCGCCTCGGTCACGTTGCGGGTAAAGACGACGCACGAGGGGTCCTCGCCGCCGAGCAGGTCGCAGAGCTTCTCGCGCACGCCGAGCACGAGGTCGTCGGTCTCGAAGGCGCCGGCGTATTCCCCGCGGCCCGCGTTCGTGCCCATCCTGGTCATGTAGGCGTAGACGGCGTCGGGCACGCAAGGCGGCTTGGGAAAGGACGTGCTCGCGTTGTCGAGATAGGTTCTCTGCGGCTCTGCCTGCGGGTTTGTCTGCGCCATGTAACGACCCGTTTCCAAAATCGGTTGTACTCAGAAAAAAATAACGCCTAACCAGATGTTAGAATTTTCAGACACATTGTAAGTTGCCGTCGGCAAGAAGCGCCGCGGCAGTAGGGAAGGGACACCATTTAGTATGGACCTGAAGAAGGAGAAGGTCGCGATCATCGCCGGCGGCGCCGTCATCGGCGTCATCGCGGCGATGCTCGTGTTCTTTGGCAACCCGGCCAACATGGGCTTCTGCGTTGCCTGCTTTATCCGCGACACCGCCGGCGGCCTCGGCCTGCACCGCGCGGAGGCCGTCCAGTACATCCGCCCGGAGCTCACGGGCCTCGTGCTCGGCAGCTTCCTTCTTGCCATCGGCAAGAAGGAGTTCTCTCCCCGCGGCGGCTCCGCCCCGCTGACCCGCTTCGTGCTCGGCTTCTGCGTGATGATCGGCGCCCTCATGTTCCTGGGCTGCCCGTTCCGCATGATCCTGCGCATCGCAGGCGGCGACCTCAACGCTGCGATCGGCCTCGTCGGCTTCGTCTGCGGCATCCTCGCCGGCACGTTCTTCCTCAACAAGGGCTTCTCGCTGCAGCGCACCTATAGGCTGCCCGCCGCCGAGGGCGTCATCTGGCCCATCGTGCAGCTCGGCCTGATCGCGCTCGTCGTGGCCGCGCCCGCGTTCATCTTCTTCTCCGCCGAGGGCGCCGGCCCCGGCGCCAAGCACGCCGCCATCGCCATCAGCCTCGTGGCCGGCCTCATCGTCGGCGCCATCGCCCAGCACACCCGCCTGTGCATGGTCGGCGGCGTCCGCGACTTCGTGCTCTTCCGTGAGAACAGGCTGCTGCTCGGCTTCGTCGCCATTCTCGTCGCCGCGCTCGTCACGAACCTTGTCCTCGCCGCGACCACCGGCGGCTCCTACTTCAACCTCGGCTTCGCCGACCAGCCCATCGCCCACACCGACGGCGTCTGGAACTTCCTCGGCACCCTGCTCATGGGCTTCGGCTGCGTCCTTCTTGGCGGTTGCCCGATGCGCCAGATGATCCTCTCCGGCGAGGGCAACGCCGACTCGGCCGTGGCCATCCTCGGCCTCGTCGCCGGCGCCGCCTTTGCCCACAACTTCGGCCTCGCCTCCAGCGCTAAGGGCGCCACGCCCGCCGGCCAGGTCGCCGTGGTCGTCTGCCTCGTGGTCGTCGTGGCCATCGCCTGCGCGAATACCTTCGGCAAGAAGCGCGCCTAAACGAACCCGCCGCATCTCTCGATTGAACAGAACGGAGTAAACATGGAAACCATCGATGCCCGCGGCCTCTCCTGCCCCGAGCCCGTCGTCATGGCCCGCAACGCCTTTGCCTCGGGCGGCGACAGCTATGAGGTGCTGGTCGACGCCGTGGCCGCCCGCGAGAACGTGACGCGTTTCGCGCAGAGCCAGGGCTTCAACGTGAGCGTTGCCGAGAACAACGGCGAGTACACGCTGACCATCTCTAAGTAGTTTCGAGGCGGCCGTCCTTTCTCGCGGGGGAAGCGGGAGGGGCGGCCGCCTTTTTTACGTGAACGGGGGAGGAACATGTCATATCTCGCGACGTTCTTCTCGCACTTCGGCGCCGTGCGTTTTCGGCGCCTGTGCTCGAGCCGCGGCGTCGAGGTGGAGCTCATGCCCGTGCCTCGCTCGCTTTCGAGCAATTGCGGGACCTGCGCGCGCTTCGACGTCATGCCCTTGGCCGATGACGAGCCGTGGCCCGAGGAGGTCGAGCGCGTGGTGAGTCTCGATGAGAAGGACCCCGGTGCTGCCTATACCTCGATTTATACCGCCGAGGGGCTTTGACCTCTGGGCGGTTTTATTTTGCGGCGTCGCGCCGGCGGCCGCCATGGTCTATAACCAAGTAAGAAGAAGCGCGCGGACATGGCCGGGGCTTGCCGGCCTGGGCCCGCGGTCTCGATGGCCGCGCCCGGCAAGCGCGTCGCCGACGAGCGGCTATTTCTGCGCAGGGGAGTGATGGGCATGATCTACCTGGACAACGCGGCGACAACGATGCGCAAGCCGCAGCAGGTCATCGATGCCGTAGCGGCGGCAATGGGCTCGCTCGGAAACGCGGGGCGTGGCGCCGGCTCGGGCGCGATGGCGGGCGCCCGCGTGGCGCACGAGTGCCGCGAGCGCGTGGCAGCGCTTCTGGGCTGCGAACGGGCCGATCACGTGGCGTTCGCGCCCAACTCGACGGCGGCGCTCAACTGCGCGATCAACGGCCTGGTCGGCGAGGGGGACCGCGTTGTTACCACGGTGCTCGAGCACAACTCGGTGCTGCGCCCGTTGAATCGCCTGGCGGCCGAGCGCGGCGTGGTGGTCGAGCGCGCGGGGTGCGACGCCTTGGGGCGTCTCGACATGGGCGACTTGGAGCGCCTGGTCGTGCCCGGCACGAGGGCGGTCGTGGTCACGGGCGCCTCGAACGTGACGGGAAACGCCGTCGACGTGGCCACGGTTGCCCGGGTTGCTCATGCCGCGGGCGCGCTCTGCATCGTGGACGCCTCGCAGTCTGCGGGGCTTCTTCCCATAAACATGGCGACGCAGGGCCTCGACGTTGTGTGCTTCACAGGCCACAAGGCGCTTATGGGGCCGCAGGGCACGGGTGGCCTGGCCGTTGCGCCGGATGTTGACGTGCGTCCGTGGAACGTCGGCGGCACGGGTGTCCACAGCTTCGAGCCGATGCAGCCGGAAGGCTGGCCCACGCGCCTCGAGGCGGGGACCCTGAACGGGCATGGGCTTGCGGGGCTCAGCGCCGGCCTTGCGTTTATCGAGGAGCACGGTGGTGTTGCGGCCATGGGGGCGCACGAGGCGGCGACGGCGCGGCGGCTTTACGAGGGTGTGCGCGACCTTCCCGGCGTGACGGTCTATGGAGATTGGCCTGAGTGCGCGCCCGACGTCGTGCGTCCGGGCATCGTCGCGCTTAACATCGAGGGCTTGGCCTCCGCCGAGGTCTCCGACATGCTCATGCAAGGCTGGGGCATCGCGACGCGGCCCGGTGCCCACTGCGCCCCGCTTATGCATAAGGCGCTCGGCACCGTTGAGCAGGGCGTCGTTCGCTTCTCGACCTCGTGGTTCACCACGTATGCCGAGATTGACGCGGCGGTCGAGGCGGTGCGCGAGATCGCCGCTGGGTAGGGGGCTGTGGCTTCTTGCCCGCTCGCCGGGTCGGTGCGTTGCGCAAAACGGGGTGGCGGCAGTCGGGCCCGCCGCCACGTTGCGCAAAACGGGGTGATGGCAATAAACGAGGCCTCTTTGTTGCGTAATCCGGGGTGATGGCAGCGTGCCCGTGGCGCGCCCCTGCCATCACCCCGTTTTCGCAACTTTTCCGGCGATTTTTCTGCCATCACCCCGTTTACCGCAACGCGGCGGCCGGTCCCATTGCCGTCACCCTGTTTTTCGCAACGGCCGCGGCCTTCTTGCGCCTTCTTTAGAAAAGCGAGAGTTGCCGGGCCAGATAACTCTCCTGCTGCGCGTCGCGGACGGTGTCGCTCGGCTGCACGTGCCCGATGAGCAGTGGCGACGCGGGGTCGTGTAGCCTCAGGTTGCGCGCGACGGTCTGCCAGTCATAGTTCGCGTAGCAATAAACGCAGCCGTGCGGGCAGGTGTTGTAAGTGCCGATATCCGCGCCGAGCAGGCACGCGCATTGGTCGCGCGGTGAGCGCTTTGACGCGGGGACGTCGAGCTTTATGCTGAATGCCCGCTCGAGCACCTCTTGCGTCATGCAGCCGCCGATGCCTGCCCCGCATTCCGCGAGGGATGGGTCCTCGCAGCACAGACGGATCCCGATGCCGTGCGCCGCGCCGATTCGCACAAACTCGCTAACAAGAAACCGCTGTTCAGTGAGGGTGACCTCACGCGCTTCCGGGAAGTTCCGCCGCGTCTTTGCGTAGAGGTCGATGAAGCTCACGACGCAGAAGGCCACGCGCCCCTCGAGCGCCGCGGACATCTTCTCGAAGGCCCGCAGATGATAATTGACGCTGTATCGCTCGGTAAGAAACACGGGGTCGTAGCGCCAGCCCACCGCGCGCGGCCCGACGAGCGCGGACAGTTTCTTTATTGATTCAAGAACCTCTGATTTATCCGGCACGTTGGGCTCGATCTCGCGCCCATAGGGCGTACAAGTCACGAACCAGAATTGCCGGAAGGCGCTGAGCTCGCCGAGCCGGGGCAGCATCGGCGCCGGGTTCTTCGTGCAGAAGCCGATGACGTCGACGACCCGCGGATCCAGTGCGTAACGGGTTACGAGCTCGGGTCGGTACGGGTTTCTCGCCATGACGAAGCCCTCGCTCACTCGGCGATAAAACCACTCGCTGAAGTATGCCGGGATATCCGTCCGGCAACCTGTGTTTAGAATCACCCGCGTTCCTCTCGCTGGTAAAGATCGCGTTGAACACCATTATGGGGAAGAGGACCCCGTTGACGACGCGCATCATCCCGGAGCATTGCGCGGCGCTCACGATGCCGCGGGCACGCGAGAAGGCGCCGAGCGACCAAAGGCAGGCGCCAATTGGGCCACGATGAAGAAAACCCGCTCGCAGGCACCCTGCTGGGGCTGCGTGCGGGTTGATGTGGACGAGCCGTTTGGAGCCCGGCGCAGTTACGGCTCTAACCCTCGGCCTGCCCGGCCTTTGCCATGTTTACCAGCCAAGAAGGCTGCTCGGAGCTAACCACGCGGGCGCAGACGT
Source organism: Paludibacteraceae bacterium (assembly GCA_963640745.1). Lineage (GTDB taxonomy): Bacteria > Actinomycetota > Coriobacteriia > Coriobacteriales > Atopobiaceae > Paratractidigestivibacter. The sequence goes on along the minus strand of CAVIBB010000001.1, from coordinate 64,219 downwards.
AGGCGTCGTGCGCGTCGACGGTGGCCACGACCTGCGCCTCCCCGTTCTCGCCGGCAACGACCGCGCACACCTTGCCATCGACGGGAAGAAGCCCGACCACGCGGTCGTTCACAGCGTCGTAGGCGAGCGTGGCGTAACGGGGGTTGCGGATGGCCTGCTGCAGGGCGCGGCGCAGCGACCCCGTCACCTCGGAAGCCGAGCGGCGCAGCTCGTCGAGCGTCGCTTCCGCAGCGCGTCCCGCAGTCGCCTTCGGCTGGGCGAAGTGGGGCAGGTAGGTCGCGGGCTGGCCCTGGGCGTTTACCGAGAAGCACGTGAGCTCCCAAGCGATGTCGCCGTCATGGGGCTCGAGGACGGCGGCGATCGTCTCGCCCTCGGCCGTGACAAGGCCGGTATCGAAGGCGGCGCCTGAGCCGTCGTCAGCCATGGAGAGCCGGTGCTGCCTGGCGATGCGGCGATACGTCATCGAGAGATACTCGCGCAGGATAGCGCGGTCCTCTCCCCAGTCCTCGGGCGCGGCGAGCTCGGAGAGCTGCTTCAGGAGTTTGTCCCATGAGCCGAGAACTGCGAACTGCGCAAGCTCGGCCTCGGGGCTGATAGTGCCCTTGAGCTGGTCTTCGTTGGCGAATGCGGCCCAGGGGCCCGCAGCTTTGTGCTCGAGCGCGCCCATCCCGACCTCTTCAGGGGAGTCGGCCTCGATGCTCGCGAGCGTCCAGCGCTTGCCGGCGACGCTGCGGGCGCGGCGGCGGAGGGTTGCCATGACGGGCTCGCCGTTCTTGCGCTGGAAGCGCAGGGGGAAGCTGACCTCGCTGCGGGTGCCGGCGAGCGTGCCGGTCGAGCGGGCGATGCGGAAATCCTCCTCGAGGGTTGCGACGGGGTCGACATCCACGGGAAGCACCTGATAAAGGGCAGAAAGCGGCTCGTCGGTAACAATGACGTCGGCGTAGAAATCCTGAGGCAGGTCATTTGCCGGGCGAGAGGGACGCGGGGCGGGTGCCGGGGCCAGCGGCGGCTCCGGTTTCGCGGCCGGCGCGGGCTCCGGAGCGGGCTCCGGCTCGGGCGCGGCTGCCGGCTCAGGGTCCTCGATGGGGTCGGGGGCATAGGTGATGGTCAAGTGGATGGAGGGCGCGGCGGCCTTGACGGGGGCCTCGCGGGGGGTCTCGTTGACAGGGGCGTCGGAAACGGGCACGGGGTCGTCGGCGACGGCGGGCTCGGCCACGGCTGCGGCCTCGGGCTCGGTTGCGGCAACGGTATCTACCACGGCCACGGCCTCGGGCTCGGCGGTTGCTTCGCCCGTTGCCGCCTCGGCGGCAACGGCCTCGGGCTCGTTCCCCTCGGGTTCGGGGACGTCGGCCGTCTCGGGTTCGGGCACCTCCGCGGTAGCGTCGACGACGACCTCTACCTCGACGGCATTCTCTGTCGGGGCGGGCGATGGCTCGGTGGCGGCGAGTGCCGCTTCAACCTCGGGCTCAGACTCAGGCTCAGGCCCGGGCTCGGGCTTCGGCGGCTCGATGTGCTTGGGCCGGACGGGCTTGATGTTCTTGCCGCCGCGCTGGCGTTTCCAAGGCTTGCCGTTCGCGGGCTTCTCGCCGTCGGACTTGCTTGCGCGAGCGAGCGCCTGGTCATAGGCCTCATTCGCGGTAACCGTCACAAAGACGGCGTTCTTTTTGAAGACGGTGAGTTTGATGCACTCGTCGAGTGCCTCGAAGAGCGAGCGGGCATCGTCGAAGCCGAGGTCGGCGGGGGCGAGCCCGTCCGCCGTGAGCACGTCGGCTGCGCGGTCGAGGGCGGTTTGCTTGCCAACGCCGAGCTCGCGCGCAAAAAGGCGGTACAGGTAGAGTCGGTGGCCGGGTTTTATTTGAGGCATGATGGGCCTTTCTCGAAGTTCGGAACATCTACCTTACTACCCATTTACCTTCGACGGGTCGCTGGGCGGGGCGCGCACGGCGAGTGGCATACTGTTTGGGTATGTTTCGCGTGCGGTTGGGCCCGTGCGGGTTCCGAAAACTTCGGCTCATCTCTTGGGGGAGCTATGAAAGCTAGCAAAGTCCTTGGCGTCGCGGCGGTCGCGACCGGTTCTGCTATTGCGGCATGTGCTGCTACCTGCGCCGTATTGGCGCCTCGACACGGGGGCGCGGTGCTTGGCCAGCAGTGGCGAGAGATCTCGCGCTATCGCTACGCGCACCGCGGCCTGCACGGCGACGGCGTTCCCGAGAACTCGGTCGCGGCTTTCCGCCGTGCGCGCGAGCGGGGTTTCGGCGTCGAGCTCGACGTTCATCTGACCGCCGACGGCGAGCTCGTGGTCATCCACGACTCCGAGCTCGGGCGCATGTGCGGGTGCTGCGGCGTCGTCGAGGAAATGACCCTGGGCGAGCTTCGTGAATGCCGTCTCGCCGGCACCGACGAGCGCATCCCGACGCTCGACGAAGCGCTCTCCGTGTTTGAGTGCGACCCTACGGGAGAGTCGGAGCTGCCGCCGTTCGTGATCGTCGAGCTCAAGACCCGCGGAGGCAACGCGGATGCGCTCTGCGAGCGTACGATGGCATGCCTCGATGAGCACCTTGTGCGCTTCTGCGCGGAGAGCTTTGACCCGCGCGTCGTCATGTGGCTGCGTCGTCACCGGCCCGAGGTTATCCGCGGGCAGCTTGCGCAGAACTTCCTCGAAGACGACTGGCGGCCCCTCTACCAGCGCGTCGGCGGAACGGCGCTTCTTTCCAACGCGGCTGCCCGACCGGATTTCGTTGCGTATCGGTTCCGCGACCGCAACAACGCGGCGGTCCGGCTCTCGTGCGACGTCCTGGGCGCGCACCTCGTTGAGTGGACCGTCCGCAGCAAGGAAGAGCTTGCCCAGTGCGAGGCCGAGGGTGCCGTGGCCATCTTCGAGGGCTTCTTGCCGGAATAAGTGCTTCGCGGCCCGAAAGTGCCCCGTAAGCGCGCCGCCCAGTAACCGCAACTGTTGCCGCGCCCTGGAACCTCGTCGTCCAGCAACCGCAACCGTTGCCGCGCCCTGGAACCTCGCCGCCCAGTAACGCCGGCAAGAAGAACGCCCCGGAAGTGCGCCGCCCAGTAACCGTGACCGTTGCCGGGCCCTGGAACCTCGCTGCCCAGTAACGCCGGCAAGAAGAACGCCCCGGAAGTGCGCCGCCCAGTAATCAAACCTTACTGGGCGGCGCACTTCCGGGGCGAATTCGTTGACAACGTTACTGCGCGGCGTGCTTCCAGGGGTCGCGGCCGCGTCGGGTTGCTGCGCGACGCAATCTCGGGGCGCGCGATCGCGCCAGATTGCTGTGCGACGCGTTTCTGGGGCGCGTGCGACCCGCTTACGAAAGCGTGATGCCGCGGCTCCAGTCGCCGTTGTTCTTCTGGGCGCGGCGGCGCAGGTTCTCGATGGTGCCCTGCATGCCGTGGGGCGCGTAGCCGTCGAAGCTCGAGAGGTCGTCGGGGATGTAGGCGGCGAGGCTCATCTCCGCGGTCTGGACGGGGTTTTCGGGCGCGGGCCCCGGAACGGCGATATAGCTGTTGACCAGCGCGCCTTGGGAGCCGAGCCGCTCCTCGTACTCGCTCATGGGGTCGTCGGGACGCTCCGCGCGGGCGTCGCGGCTTTGCCACGTGAGCTCGTAGCCGGCAAGAGGGACCTGCGTGAGCGCGAAGTCGAAGAGCGGCTGCGAGTCGGTCCGCAGGCGCACCTCGCCGCCGTCACGTAGGACGCCACGGTAGTCCATAAGTCGCTCGAGGTTGACGAGCCGGCCCTTCGAGTCTTTCTTTCGAGGGAACGGCGTGGGGAAGTTCAGGTAAATAACGCCCAGCTCACCAGGGGAGAACATCTCGCCGATGCGCATGCCCGTGCCGGGCACGAAGACGACGTTGGGCAGCCCCGACTCGAAGCCGCGCTGCGCCGCGTAGGCGATGCAGATGGGCTCGGAGTCCATGCCGATAAAGAGCACGTCGGGCTCGCGCCGCGCCGCCTCCACGGTAAAGGAGCCCTTTCCGCACCCGAGGTCGAGTCTCACCTCGCGGAAGGCCTCGGCACCCGTCGGCGCGCATGCCTCGGCCCAGCGGCCCGCCCATGAGTACGGGTCGGCCTCGATATAGTCGCGGTACCTCTCGATCCGCTCTTCGAGCACGAAGTTCTTCGGCAACCTGGCATGCAATCCGTGCATGTGCTTCTCTCTTTGTAGGGATTCGGCCGTGACAAGGGAAACGGGCCTTCTCCGCGCGCAGTTCCGCATGAGCCGGACGAGACTTAATGTCTCGCCCGTGCGAACAGGACTGTTTGAGCACGGAGAAGACCCGTTCCCCAAAAGCTTGGAAGGGCAGGAGTTAGTCCTGCTCCTCCTGGATCTTCTGGAAGGTGGCCATCAGCGGCGGCACCATCTGCTTCTTGCGGGAGACGACGCCCGGCAGGACCGCGATGCCGTCGACCACGTCGGCGCCCCAGGCGCGCTTGATGACGTCCTCGGCGCCCTCGCCGAAGTAGAGCAGCTCGGTCGTGGAGGTCTTCACGTCGGTGAACATGTAGAACACCATCGGGAGTTCCTCGTTCTTGGCGGCCTCCTCGAGGTAGGGACCGACGAGCTTCTCGGCGGCCTTACGGGAGTTGTCGGTCATGAAGGAGCCCTGGCCCACGCCGAACTTGACGTTGCCGCGGGAGAAGACCTTGAAGTCCTGGTGGAAGACCTCATCGGCGGAGCGGCCGGTGAGGTCGGCGCCGGCCTCGAACATGGCGTCGGAGTAGGTCGGGATGTCTTCGCCGCAGATCTTCGCGAGGGCCTCGCCGGCGTTGACGTCCATCGAGGTGCAGGTGGGGGAGCGGAACGCGAGGGTGTCGGACATGATGGCGGAGAGCATGAGGCCGGCGATGTCCTTGGGGATCTCGAGGCCGTTCTCCTGGAACATCTGGTAGATGATGGTGCTCGTGCAGCCCACGGGCATGTTGCGGAAGAGCGCGGGGGCCTCGGTCTCGATGGAACCGATGCGGTGGTGGTCGATGATCTCCATGATCTCGGCCTGCTCAAGGCCGTCAACCGCCTGGCTCTTCTCGTTGTGGTCAACGAGGATGACGTGCTTCTTCTTTGCGGAGAGGAGGCTCGCGGTGTTGACGAGGCCCACGTACTTGCCGTCCTCGTCGATGACGGGGAAGAAGCGGTGACGCGAGCTGGCGATGGTCTTCTTGGCGTCGTCGACGGAGGTGTTCACGCTGAACTTGATGGTCGACTTCTCGGAGATCATCTTGGCGCGCACGGGGATGGACATGCAGATCAGGCGCGCGGCGGCGTAGGTGTCGTAAGGGGTGGCGATGATGGTGCAGCCGTGACGCTCGGCCGACTCCTTGACCTGGTTGGACACGGAGGCGCCGCAGCAGACGACGATGCAGCTGGCCTCGGCGCCCACGGCGAACTGCTGGGTCTCGTAGCGGTTGGTCACGAGGACGAGGTCACCGGCCTTGACGGTGTCCTCCATCATCTCGGGGGTGGTGCCCACGCGCAGGCTGCCGGCCTCGACGCGCGCCTCGGGGTCGCCGAGGATCATCTCGCCGTTGAGGGTGCTCACGATGTTGGCGAACTTGGTCTTGGAGTTGCCGAGGACCTCGATGTCGAAGATGTCGAGGTTGGCGTTGGCGATGTCCTTGGTGGCAATAAGGCCGAGCAGGTTGTCGTCGCCGTCGGTGATGGAGAGCGTGTCGGTCTTGGACTCGCGCATGACGTTCCAGGCCTCGAAGAGGCTCGTCTCGGAGTCGATGCCCTCCTGCTTCTGGACCTCGGTGTCCTTGATCTGCGGGGTCACGGTGGTGATCAGCGGGGGCTCGGAGAAGCCGAAGTGCTTGAGCGCGAAGGCGGTCTCGCGGTTGACGGAGCCGGCGCGACGGGCCTCGTAGATGGTGGTGTTCTCTACCTTGTTCTTGAGGTAGGCGTAGGCGATCGCCGAGCAGATGCTGTCGGTGTCGGGGTTGAGGTGGCCAATGACGTTGACCTTGCGGATTGCCTCGGACATGCGTTCCTCCATTACGCGCGTGTACGTGTGTGCAACCCTACATTTTGCCACGTTTTCAGGGGAGGGGAGAGACGCGAAACGATGCGAATGAACAGCTCCTTCGCATCATTCGAACATTGATATAGCCACCCAAAAGAGAGGCCGCAAACCACCAGGCTTGCGGCCCTTCTTGCTAGAGGTGAAGCACGCGGTCGCGGATCTCCTCGGTGCGTCCCTGGTTCCAGAACTGCGTGCCGATGTATCCGCAGGTGCGGCGCGCGACGTTCATCTTGGACTGGTCGCGGTTGCCGCAGCTCGGACACTCCCACACGAGCTTGCCGTCGTCCTCCACGATCTGGATCTCGCCGTCGTAGCCGCATACCTGGCAATAATCGCTCTTGGTGTTGAGCTCGGCGTACATGATGTTGTCGTAGATGTAGCGCAACACGGAGAGAACAGCCTCGAGGTTGTCCTGCATGTTGGGCACCTCGATGTAGGAAATGGCCCCGCCGGGGGAGAGACGCTGGAACTCGCTCTCGAACTTGAGCTTGGTAAAGGCGTCGATCTTCTCGCTCACGTGCACGTGGTAGCTGTTGGTGATGTAGCCCTTGTCGGTGATGCCGGGCACCACGCCGAAGCGCTTCTGCAGGCACTTGGCGAACTTATACGTGGTGGACTCGAGCGGCGTGCCGTAGAGGGAGTAGTCGATGTCCTCGGCGGCCTTCCACTCCTCGCACTTGTCGTTCATCTTCTGCATGACGGCGAGCGCGAACGGCGTGGCCTCGCGGTCGGTGTGGCTGTGGCCGGTCATGGCCTTGACGCACTCGTAGAGGCCGGCGTAGCCCAGGCTGATGGTGGAGTAGCCGCCGTAGAGCAGCGGGTCGATGGGCGCGCCCTTGGGCAGGCGGGCCAGCGCGCCGTACTGCCAAAGGATCGGCGCGGCGTCGGAGAGCGTGCCGCAGAGGCGGTCGTGACGGGCGCGCAGGGCCTTGTGGCAGAGCTCGAGGCGCTCCTCGAAGATCTCCCAGAACTTGCTCATGTCGCGGCCGGCGGAAAGCGCCACGTCGGGCAGGTTGATGGTGACGACGCCCTGGTTAAAGCGGCCGTAGTACTTGGGCTTGCCCGGCTCGTAGTTCTTTGCGCGCGCCACGTTGTTGTAGCCGTTGCCCGAGCGGTCCGGGGTCAGGAAGCTGCGGCAGCCCATGCAGGTGAAGACGTCGCCGTTGCCGGCGGTCTCTCCCTTCGAGAGCTTGTACTCGCGCATCTTCTTCTCGGAGATGTAGTCGGGCACCATGCGCTTGGCCGTGCACTTTGCGGCGAGCTTGGTGAGGTAGTAGTACTCGCCGGACTCGTCGACGTTGTCCTCCTCGAGTACGTAGATGAGCTTGGGGAAGGCGGGGGTGATCCACACGCCGGCCTCGTTCTTGACGCCCTGGTGACGCTGGCGCAGCATCTCCTCGATGCAGAGCGCGAGGTCGGCCTTCTCCTGCGCGTTTCGCGCCTCGTTGAGGTACATGAACACGGTGATGAAAGGCGCTTGGCCGTTGGTGGTCATGAGGGTCACGACCTGGTACTGGATGGTCTGAACGCCGCGGGCGACCTCCTCGCGCAGGCGCTTCTCGACGATGGTGTTGATGGCCTCCTCGCCGGGGTGGGCGTCGATGGCCTCCATCTCGGCGTAGACCTGGCGGCGGATCTTCTTGCGCGAGACGTCGACGAACGGCGCGAGGTGCGTGAGCGAGATCGACTGCCCGCCGTACTGGCAAGAAGCGACCTGCGCGATGATCTGCGTCGCGATGTTGCACGCCGTGCTGAAGGAGTGCGGGCGCTCGATGAGCGTGCCGGAGATGACGGTGCCGTTTTGCAGCATGTCGTCGAGGTTGATGAGGTCGCAGTTGTGCATGTGCTGTGCGAAGTAGTCGGCGTCGTGGAAGTGGATGACGCCCTCCTGGTGGGCGGCCACGACGTCGGCGGGAAGAAGCTCACGCATGGCCAGGTCCTTGGAGACCTCACCGGCCATGTAGTCACGCTGCACGCTGACGACGGTGGGGTTCTTGTTGGAGTTCTCCTGCTTGACTTCCTCGTTGTTGCACTCGATGAGGGACAAGATCTTGTCGTCGGTGGTGTTCTTCTGACGTTTCTGGGCCTGTACGTAGCGATAAATGATGTAGTGGCGGGCGACCTCGAAGTGGTCGAGGGCCATGAGCTGGTCCTCGACGAGGTCCTGGACCTCCTCGACCGTTACGGTGTGGCCGGAGTTCATGCACTCGTCGGCCACGTTGTAGGCCGCGAACTTGATGCTGCGATCGCTCAGGCGCTCGTCCTCGGGGACCTCGAGGTTCGCGGCCGCGATGGCGTTCACGATCTTCTGAACGTCAAAGTTGACCTCGGAACCGTTGCGCTTGATGATCTTCATGGCCGTCTCTTTTCCAAAAAAGCGGCGCGTCCAGGGGCGCGCCGAGTTTTCGCTCGTTTTTATCGACACCAACTATGACACAACCTGTTGTGTTTAGAAGTGTTTGTTGACCCAATATCTTGTTAAAGTGGGGTCTTGACAAGCTTAAGCCGTTGGAGACGGCTCGCGTCTGCGCAGGCAGCGGGCATAGTCTGGCACAAAAATTGACGTAACTTTTTTGGGACTTGCGAACAAGTGGTGAAGAGTGGGTGAAACCCTGGGCCCGGGGGCGGTTCGCCGAGCGGCCCGCGGTTCTCTCCGCGGCTCCGGGCCGCCCGCGTCGCTCGGGTGTAAAGTTAGAAGACTGTCTGCAAAGGCCACAACGATTGGAGCGGCATGGAACTCTCAAAGCGTCTCGACCTCTTTGGTGCCGAGGTGTTCGCCGCCTTGAACGAGAAGCGCCGCGCCCTCGAGGCCGCCGGCCGCACCGTCTACGACCTCTCGGTCGGCACGCCCGACTTCAAGCCGATGCCGCACCTCATGGAGGCGCTCGCCGCTTCCGCCGCCGACACCGAGAACTGGAAGTACTCCCTCCACGACAGGGACGAGCTGCTCGACGCGGTGAGCGCTTATTACCAGGACCGTTACGGCGTGGCGGGCATCGGCCGCGACCAGGTCATGAGCTGCCGCGGCACCCAGGAGGGCATGCTCTGGGCCATCGAGGCGCTCGTCGACCCCGGCGACACGGTCCTCGTGCCCGACCCCTGCTACCCCGTTTTCCAGAACGCGACGCTGCTCGCCGGCGCGACGTGCGCGTACTACCCGCTTACCGCCGAACACGATTTCCTGCCCTACGTCGACGGAATCGACCCGGGGGTGGCCGACGCGGCCAAGGCCATGATCGTCTCGCTGCCCGCCAACCCCGTGGGCTCCGTGGGCACGCCTGAGGTCTACGGGCGCATCATCGAGTTCGCGCGCGAGCACGACCTCGTGGTCATCCATGACAACGCGTATTCCGACATCGTGTTCGACGGCCCTGCGGGCGGCAGCTTCCTTTCTTACCCCGGCGCCGCAGAGGTCGGCGTGGAGTTCCTCTCGCTTTCCAAGAGCTTCAACGTCACAGGCATGCGCCTCAGCTTCCTCGTCGGCCGCCCCGACATTGTCGCCGCCGCAAAGAAGCTCCGCGGCCAGGTCGATTTCGGCATGTTCTACCCCGAGCAGGACGTGGCCATCGCCGCGCTCACAGGGCCGCGCGACGAGGTCGAGAAGCAGCGCATGCAGTATCAGGAGCGCCGCGACGCCCTGTGCGACGGCCTCGAGGCCCTTGGCTGGGAGCGCCCCAACGCCCACGGCTCGATGTTCGTGTGGGCCCGCCTGCCGCATGGGCGCATGGATTCCATGGACTTCGCGCTCGAGCTTATGGAGAAGGCCGGCGTCATCGTCACGCCGGGCGCGAGCTTCGGTCCCTCGGGCGAGGGGTTCTGCCGCATGGCGCTCGTGATGCCGCCCGAGAAGATCCGCGAGGCCGTGGCCGCCATCGCCGCGGCGGGAATGTAGGGGGCCGGTATGGGTATCGATGACCTGACTCGGCGCGAGTTCCTCGCCGGGGCGGCGGGGGCGGCTGCGCTCGCGCTCGCCGGCTGCGGTTCTTCTTCCGGCGGCGATAAGGGCTCCGGCTCCGCCGCGTCTGACGCTGCTGCATCCGACGCGTCGTCTTCCTCGTCCGAATCGTCCGCGGACGGCCTTTGGACGCCCGAGGACGGCGACCCGTACGCCTCCGGAACCCATCACGCGACTATCGAGGTCGAGGGCTGCGGAACCATCGAGGTCGCGCTCAACGCCAACGTGGCGCCCATCACGGTCGCGAACTTCTGTCGCCTTGCCAACGAGGGGTTCTACGACGGGCTTACCTTCCACCGAGTCATCAAGGGCTTCATGATCCAGGGCGGCGACCCCAAGGGCAACGGCACGGGCGGCTCTGACCAGTGCATCAAGGGCGAGTTCACGCAGAACGGGGTGAGCAACCCCATCAGCCACGTGCGCGGCACCATCAGCATGGCGCGCTCGAGCGCCTACGACTCGGCGAGCTCGCAGTTCTTTATCATGCACGCCACGAACACGTCGCTTGACGGCCAGTATGCGGCCTTCGGCAACGTTACCTCCGGCATGGAGGTCGTCGACGCCGTCGCTGAGAACACGGCGGTCCAGGATTCGAACGGCACCGTTGCGGCCGCGGACCAGCCGAAGATCGTCAAGGTCGCGGTCGTCGACTAGATTGCGGTTGAGGCGGGGATTCAAGGAGTCCGGGGATGCGCCAAGCGGTGTATCCCCGGACCTTTTTGTGCGACGCTGGCCCTGAAACCCCCTTCTTCGGCGTCTTGAGGCTCTTCGGGGGCGTCATGCCCGAGATATCCCACTTTAAAACTCGACTTGCTGAGTAGCGGCGCTCGCTCAACTGGGCAAACGCGCCGAAAACGGGCCCGTCTACTCGGCCAATCCAATTTTAAAGTGGGATATCTCGGGCATGCCCCAAAACGCGGTCCCGGCGCGGCCCCAATGCGACCCGCGGCGCGCCCGGCGCGGCAGTTCCGCTCGCCGCCGTCCGCCGCGAAGGCGATCGCCCGCTTGGCGCCTTCGCGGCAAAAAGGTTTGACGTTTTGAGAAACTTGTAACCCTACTAATACGGCACCTTATATGCAATGCCGAATCGTTATACGGTGCTAAATGCCCCTTTACGTGCTACAATGCAAATCGGCGAAAGGGGAAAGCATGTACGAAATCGGCGAGTATATCGTTCACCCGGGGCAGGGCGTCTGTAGAGTTGAGGGTGTGGGCGAAGGTCCCGACGCCGCTTACAAGTTGCTGCCGATGGGGCAGCGCCACGCCATGCATATCAGTTACCCCGTCGCGAGCGAGTCTCGCCTTCGCCCGGTCCTCACAGCAGACGAAGCTCGCCGCATCATCGAGCAGTACCCCACCATCGAGCTCGACGACTTCACCGAGCGTAACAACTCGCTCGAGGAACAGCACTTTAAGCAGACCATCCGCAACGGCACCTGCTACGACGCCGTTCGCGTGGTAAAGACCTTCAAGCACCGCATCGCCGAGGTCGAGGCCCGCAACAAGAAAGCCCCGGTCGCCTACGAGCGCATCCTCAAGCAGGCCCGCGAGCGCTCGGCGCAGGAACTTTCCTGCGCGCTCGACTGCACCGTCGAGGACGTCGAGGCCCTCTTCCAGGCCGTCAAGGGCATCGACCCGAGCGAGAACTAGCGCCAACGCGTCTCCAGCTGCGTAACTTTTGTGCGCGGGAAATGACGGCCAGGTTGCCGCGCGTTACGTTTTTGCTCTAACTGCGCTGTTAGGACGCGTGTCGGGTATCTCTTCGATAGAATCGGCCTTCAATCGTCTTTTTTGAATCGAGGAGGATTCATGTCGACCAACGACGTCGCTTCCAGCAACCGCGCCATCATCACCGTCCTGGGCAGCGACCGCCCGGGCATCGTCGCCTCCGTAACGGGTGCGCTCGCCGACCGCGAGGCCAACATCCTCGACATTTCCCAGACCATCCTCCAGGGCATCTTTACTATGACGATGCTCATCGACCTTGGCGCTTCCGCCGAGTTCGCGGAGCTCAAGGCCAAGCTCGACGAGCTTTCCGAGTCCCTCGGCGTGCAGATCAGCCTGCAGCGCGAGGAAGTCTTCCGCTACATGTATCGCCTTTAGGTCAAGCCCGGCCAAAGAGAATGAGGCGGCGGCCACGGTGCCGCCGCTCTGCGCTCAGGCCTTTTTCGAGGAGGTTTTCGCCCATGGCTCTCGTTCCCAACAAAAAGAGCGGCGTGCGTCCCATCCTGAGCGCGCTCGAGACCTCGGCCATGACCCACGTGGCCGACGCTTACCCCATGCCGTCCGTCGCGCTTGGGCGCCCGCCTGTCTCGGATAAGCTCTACGAGGGCTTCGAGGACATCGACGTCGTTCCGGCCGAGCTCTACACCAAGCTCGACGTCAAGCGCGGCCTGCGCAACGCGGACGGCTCGGGCGTCCTCGTGGGCCTCACCACCATCTCGAACGTCCATGGCTACAACAAGACGCCTGAGGGCGTGAAGCCCGACGAGGGCGACCTGATCTATCGCGGCTACCACATCGCCGACCTTATCGACAATGCGCAGGCGGAGGACCGCTTCGGTTACGAGGAGGCCGCCTACCTGCTTATGACGGGCGTGCTGCCCAACCAGAGCCAGCTCGACGACTTCAAGGCGCGCATCGATTCCCGCCGCCAGCTGCCCGAGGGCTTCCTGCACATCTTCCCGCGCACCACGTACAGCCAGAACATCATGAACGTACTGCAGCGCGCCACGCTGCTTCTCTACTCCTTCGACCCGACGCCGGACGACACCACGCCGACGCACGAGATCGACGTGGCGCTCTCGCTGCTCGGCCGCTGGCCGCGCACCGCGGCGGTGGCGCACGAGGCGGCGGTGGCCTCCGCGACGGGCACGAAGCTGCGCGTGCCGCCCGCGCGTGAGGGCTTCTCGATGGCCGAGACGCTGCTCGACGTCCTGCGCGGCGACCAGGGTTTCACGCACGACGAGGCCATGCTGCTCGACGTCATGCTCATGCTTCACGCCGAGCACGGCGGCGGCAACAACTCCACCTTTACCACGCGCGTCCTTTCTTCCTCGGGCACCGATGCTTACTCGGCCTACGCGGCGGCCATCGGCTCGCTCAAAGGCCCCAAGCACGGCGGCGCGAACGCCAAGGTGGGGGCCATGATCGAGGACGCGGCCGACACCATCGAGGACTGGTCGAGCGAGGACCAGGTGGCCGCGTATCTTACCGACATCGTCAACGGCCGCGCCTTCGACGGCACGGGGCTTATCTACGGCCTGGGCCACGCGGTCTACACGCTCTCGGATCCGCGCGCCGTCATCATCAAGAAGTACGCGCGCAAGCTCGCCCACGAGAAGGGCCGCGATGAGAAGCTCCAGCTGCTCGAGAACATCGAGAAGATGGGCCCGCAGATCATGCGCGACGTCAAGGGAACGACGAAGCCCATCTGCGCGAACATCGACCTGTACACGGGCTTCGTGTACTCCATGCTCGGCATCCCGGCCGACATGTACACGGCGCTCTTTGCCATGGCGCGCCTGGCCGGCTGGTGCGCGCACCGCATGGAGGAGCTCTACGGCGCCGGGCGCATCATCCGCCCCGCGTACAACTCCGTGATGAGCGACGTCTCGTACGTTTCGATGGCCGAGCGCGACTAAAGGCGCGACTAAAGGCGTGACGAAGAAGGCGGCTCCTTCACATCGTCGAGCGAAAAGAAGAGGGGCGGGTGCCTGCGCGGCGCCCGCCCCTTGCTTGTCTTGCTTGTGCCGTCTATCCGACGCGGTCCTATGCAGCCTCGTCAAACTGGCTGTTGTAAAGCTCGGCGTAGAACCCGCCGCGGGCAAGAAGCTCCTCGTGGGTGCCCTTCTCGACGATGTCGCCGTCGCGCAGCACGAGGATGACGTCGGCGTTGCGGATCGTGGAGAGGCGGTGTGCGATGACGAAACTCGTGCGGCCGCGCATCAGCTCGTCCATGGCGCGCTGGATGAGCTCTTCGGTGCGGGTATCCACGTTGCTCGTGGCCTCGTCGAGGATGAGGGCGGGCCTGTCGGCGAGGACGGCGCGCGCGATGGTCACGAGCTGGCGTTGCCCCTGGCTGAGGTTCGTGCCCTCCTCGTTGATGACGAAGTCGTAGCCGCCGGCGAGCGTGTGGATGAAGTGGTCGCAGCGCGCGGCGCGGGCAGCGGCCTCGACCTCGGCGTCGGTCGCGTCGGGGCGGCCGTAGCGGATGTTCTCGCGAATCGTGCCGTTGAAGAGCCAGGTGTCCTGCAGGACCATGGCGAACTCCTCGCGCAGCGCCGCGCGGTCCCAGTCGCGCACGTCGACGCCCTCGACGCGCAGGCTGCCGCCGTCGACGTCGTAGAAGCGCTGGAGCAGCTTGATGAGGGTCGTCTTGCCGGCGCCGGTGGGGCCGACGATGGCCACGGTCTGCCCGGGCTCGGCCACGCAGCTGAAGTCGTGGATGATGGTCTTCTCGGGCGTGTAGCCGAAGCGGACGTGGTCGAACTCGACGCGGCCCTCGCGCACGGCGGGGACCTGCGCCGCCTCGGACTGCTCCTCCTCGGGCGCGGCGAGGAATTCGAAGACGCGCTCGGTGGCGGCCGCCATGGACTGCATGGTGTTGCTCACGTTGGCGAGCTGCTGCACCGGCTGGGTAAAGTTGCGGACGTACTGGATGAAGCTCTGGATGTCGCCGGGGGTGGCGTTGCCGGTAAGCGCGAGCTGGGCGCCCACGACCACAACGGCCACGTAACCCACGTTGCCCACGAGGCTCATGAGCGGCATCATCAGGCCGGAGAGGAACTGCGAGCGCCAGCCGGAGATGAACAGCCTGTCGTTCTTCTCGTCGAACTCGGCCACGGCGGCCTCGGCGCGGTCGAAGACCTGGATGACGTTCTGGCCCGCGAAGTCCTCCTCGATGATGCCGTTGACCTCGCCGAGGACCTGTTGCTGCTCGCGGAAATAGGGCTGCGAGAAGTGCATCATCACGCCCATGATCACGGCAGCCACGGGCAGCGTGACCACGACGACGCCGGTGAGCGGCAGGCTGATGGAGAGCATCATGACGAGCACGCCCACGACCTGGGTCACGCTCGTGATGAGCTGCGTCACGGACTGGTTGAGCGACTGGCCGAGGGTGTCGACGTCGTTGGTGATGCGGCTGAGCACGTCGCCCTTGGAGTGGGCGTTGAAGTAGCTCATGGGGACGCGCGTGATCTTCTCGGCGATCTCCTTGCGCATGCGGTAGCAGATCTTCTGCGTGACGCCCGTCATGAGCCAACCCTGGATCAGGTTGCACGCGGAAGAAGCCAGGTAGAGGCCAAGAAGGAGCAGCAGGGTGCGGCCGATCCACTCGAAGTCGACTGATCCCGTGCCCGCGACCTTGGCCACGAGCCCCTCGTAGAGCTTGGTGGTGACCTGGCCCAGGACCTTCGGGCCGATGATGTTGAACACCACGGAGCCGATGGCGAACACCACGGCCGTGAGAACGGCGAACTTGTGGCGTCCCACATATCCGAGCAGCTTGAGCATGGTGCCCTTGAAGTCCTTGGCCTTCTCGGTGGTGCGCCCGCCGAAGCCGCCGCGCCCGCCCATGGGCCCGCGGCCCGCGCCGGCCGTGCGCTTAGGCGCCACGGTCTTGCTCATCTCGTCTGCCATTAGCGGTCGCCTCCTTCCTTCTTTGCGCCGTCCATGACGGCGGAGATTTCCTCCTCGGTGAGCCCGAGCTCGCTCGCGGAGAGCTGCGACTGGGCGATCTCGAGATAAGCCGGGCAGCTGCGGAGAAGCTCCTCGTGCGTGCCCTGGCCGACGACGGTGCCCTCGTCGAGGACGACGATCTGATCGGCGTGCATGATCGTGGCGATGCGCTGGGCGACCACCACGAGCGCCGCCTCGGTCTGGGTGCGCGCGAGCTCGTCACGCAGGCGTGCGTCGGTCTTGTAGTCGAGCGCGCTGAAGGAGTCGTCGAACACCACGACCTCGGGCTTCTTTGCAAGTGCGCGCGCGATGGAGAGGCGCTGGCGCTGGCCGCCCGAGACGTTCCCGCCGCCCTGGGAGATGGGGGAGCCGTAGCCGACCTCGCGCTCCTCGATGAACTCGGTTGCCTGGGCCACGCGGGCGGCCTCGCGCATGTCCTCGTCGCTCACCGAGTCGCCGGCGAACTTGAGGTTGGACTCGACCGTGCCCGAGAAGAGCATGCCCTGCTGGGGGATGTAGCCGATGCGGCCGCGCAGGTCGGAGAGGGAGAGGTCGCGCACGTCGACGCCATCGAGCATGACCTGGCCCTCCGTGACGTCGTAGAGGCGCGGGATGAGCTGGACGAGCGTGGACTTGCCCGAGCCGGTCGAGCCGATGATGCCGAGCATCTGGCCGGCGTCGACCGTGAAGCTCACGTGCGAGACCACGCCCTCGTCACCGTCGGGGTAGCGGAAGGCGACGTCGCGGAACTCGAGCGAGCCGCGCGGGGCGTCGTCGGCGATTCTTGCCGGCGAGGCGGGCTCGGTGATGGAGCTCTTTGTGGAGAGAACCTCGTCGACGCGCTCGCAGGCGACCTCGGCGCGCGGCAGCATGACCGAGACCATGGTGAGGATCATGAACGCCATGACGATCTGCATGGTGTAGGAGATAAAGGCCATCATGTTGCCGACCTGCATGACGCCGTCGTTCACGCCGTGGCTGCCGGCCCAGACGATGAGCACGGTCACGCAGTTCATGACGAGCATCATGAGCGGCATCATGAAGCTCATGGCACGGTTGGTAAAGAGCTGCGTCTCCATGAGGTCGCGACTCGCGTCGTCGAAACGCTCGAGCTCGTGGTCCTGGCGGCCGAAGGCGCGGATGGGCATGACGCCGTCGAGCATCTCGCGCGCGACGAGGTTTACGCGATCCACGTAGCGCTGCATCTTCTTGAACTTGGGCATGGTGAGGCCCATGAGCACGCCGACCACGGCGCACACGGCGATGACGGCCACGCCGATGGTCCACTCGAGGCCCGTCGAGGTGGCGACGACGCGCATGACGGCCACGATGCCCATGATCGGCGCCATGAGGACCATGCGGATAAAGAGGGTCGCGGCCATCTGGATCTGCTGGATGTCGTTCGTGCAGCGGGTGATGAGCGAGGCCTGGCTGAACTTGCCGACCTCGGCCGGCGAGAAGCGCATGACGCGGCCGAAGGTCTCGCGGCGCAGGTCACGGGCGATGGTGCTCGCGGTGTGGGAGGCGACGGCGCCCAAAAGCACGGTGGCCACGAGGCTCACGGCGCAAAGCCCGAACATCTTGAGCGACATGCTGGCGAGGTAGGTGTTTTGGACGTCGGTGAGGCTGATGCCCTGCGCCTCGTATTCGGCGCTCACGTAGCTTATGGCGCGCTGCTCGACGATGGAGCCGCCCATCTCGCCCATGGCGTCGGCCATGGACTCGGCGCCGTTGACCAGCTGGTCCTTGGTGATGATGCCCGCGTCGTATGCCTGACGGATCTGGTCGAGCGTGACGGTGCCGGAAAGGCCGGCGCCCGTGGAGCTCGCGTCGACGCCCTGCTCAAGGGAGAGGGCGACCGTCTCGGGCAGGCTCATGGCGCTGGCCAGGGCACTGTCGTCGACGCGGTCGGCCTCGGTGCCCGTGTAGGCGCGGATGCCGTCGGCATCGGCGGCGGAGTAGGCGGCCTCGACGGCGGCTGCGTCCTCCTCGGACATAAACATCTTAAGGTCCTCGAGGGACTGGGCGCGGATAGTCGAAGGCACGGGGCTCTCGATGCCGCCCTGCTGGATGCCCACGTCGACGATCTCAGACATGTAGGTGGGCAGCGTGAGGTCGGCGTTGCAGCTGATGATGGTGAGCGCGATGGCGGCGATGAGCGCCGGAATGTGATTGCGGAAGAGTTTGAGGATCCTCATCGGGCGTTCGCCTCCTTTCGTTCGTCCTCGACGATTTCGTTGCAGCGCTTGAGGATGCGGATTGCCTCGCGCGCGTCGTCTTCGCCGAGGCGCGCGATAAAGGCCGCGGCGTGCTCTTCGAAGTCGCGGCGGCGGCGCTTGCGCTCGGCGTCTCCGGCCTCGGTGAGCGTGACGGTCACGCGGCGGCGGTCGTCGGTCGCATGCTCGCGGACGATCCAGCCCTTCTCCTCAAGGGTGCGCAGGACATTGGCCGTGCGGGCGGACGTGAGGTGGGCACGCTCGGCGATGACGCTTGGGGTGAGCGGCGGGTCGCCCGCCCCTTCTGCGAGATGCAGCATGAGGAGCACCGCCATCTCTCCGCGGGTGGCGTTGCGGAAGTCCGGCTTGATGCTGTGGCTGAAGTGGAAGAGCTGGCCGAAGAGCTCATGCATGAGCGCGCGCTGCTCGTCGGTCGGCTCGATGTCTGCTTCCACTGAAACCCCCTTACACTAGAAGATATTGACCGTGTGAGATTATTTCCCTACGGCGGCGAGCGGAGGCGGCGCGGCGCACTCGTCACAAAGCCCACACACGGCATGGGAATACGGTGGGATCGCGCCGGCTGTGGCGGTCGCAAGGGCGATGGGGGGGAGACTGTACGGGCGCGAAACGGCGCCGGCGAGCGGAGGACTGCGATGGCTTACGGGAATTACGACGGATATGACCAGGTAGATGGCACGTCATACGGCGCGTCATACGGTGCGGCCGATAGGACTGCCGTTCAATCTCCGCAGGTTCGAACGGCCGCGACCGGCCCGGCGCCCGCTCCCGTGGCGTCGCCTCCGCAACAGGTCGGCGCCTCGCGCACCACTCGCTACGAGCGCGTGCTTGATCGGGGGAGCCGCCTGAGCCTTAAGGTTGCGGGCGTGCTTCTTGCGCTTTTAGCGGTTGCGTTTGTGGTGAGCCTCGTGTGGACGAGCGTCGCGGGTGTCGTTTCGAAGGCCTCTACGGCGGCTTCGACTACGGCGGCGGCTGCGATTTCCGCGACGGAAGACGAGGCGGGCTCCGCGACCGAGCGGGATTCGTCGAATCCCGTGTCGGACGTCATCGAGACCGTGGGGGAGTACGTTTCCTCGGCTCAGGGCGTCGGCGACGCGGCTCGGCGCGTGACGTCTGGGGTTGAATCTCTCGCTGATGAGGTCGTCTCGGCGCTTACCGAGCTTTCCTACTCGCTTTCGCGCTGAGTTCGCCCGCCCTGTGATTGCAAAAGTCAGAGTTCGCAGGCGTGGCGCCGAAAATGTGTTCTTTGCCACTGTCTTGTCACCTGTAAAGTCACGTGCCATACTGTCAAGCGTTTTGGCCGAGTGGGTCGGTGGGGGCCGACCGTGGCAGGAAGGCATGGCATGGTATCTGACGAGATGCGCGCGGAAGTCGAGCGGCTCAAACAGGAACAGGACGCGGTGATCCTCGCGCACTACTACGTGACGCCGGACGCCCAGGAGCTCGCCGACTACATCGGCGACTCGTTCTTTCTCTCAAAGAAGGCCGCGACCCTCGACTGCAAGACGCTCGTGTTCTGCGGCGTTCACTTTATGGCCGAGAGCGCGAAGCTGCTGAGTCCCGGCAAGCGCGTGCTCATGCCCGAGCCGACGGCGGACTGCCCGATGGCGCACATGGTCCAGAAGGCGACGATCGACGCGGCCCGCGCCAAGTACGGCGACGACCTCGCGGTGGCCTGCTACGTGAACTCGACCTCGCAAATGAAGGCCTGGTCAGACGTGTGCGTAACGTCTTCGAACGCGGTAAAGATCGTGCGCGGGCTGCCGCAGAAGAACGTCCTCTTTATCCCGGACATGAACCTGGGCCACTACGTCGCGCTGCAGGTGCCCGAGAAGAACGTGATCCTGAACGACGGGTTCTGTCCCACGCACGAGGCCATCGAGCTCGCCGAGATCGAGGCCGCCCGCGCCGAGCATCCCGGCGCCCGCGTGCTCGCTCACCCCGAGTGCGGCGACTGGGTGCTCAAGGAGGCCGACTTCGTGGGCTCTACCTCGCAGATCATCGCCGAGGCGGTGGCGAGTGACGCCAGCGACTTCATCATCGCGACGGTCCACGGCGTGATCCATGAGCTCGAGCGCCAGACCGAGGGCACCGGCAAGCGCTTCTGGTTCCCGAAGACCTGCCCCATCTGCCCGAACATGGCACGCGTCACGGCCGACAAGGTCCTTGCGTGCCTGCGCGACGGCTCGGGCGAGGTCGGCCTGCCCGACGAAGGCGTCGTCTCCGGCTCGACCCGCGCCCTCGATCTCATGCTCGAGTACGCCAAGTAGGGGGCGGCGACCATGAAGAAGACCATCGACTGCGACGTCGTCATCGTCGGCTGCGGCGTGGCGGGGCTCTACTGCGCGCTCAACCTGCCGCGCGCCCTCAACGTCGTGCTTCTTGCCAAGACGACCGTGGATGAGTGCGACTCGATGCTCGCGCAGGGCGGGATCTGCGTGCTGCACGATGCCGACGACTACGAGTCCTTCTTTGAGGACACGCTGCGCGCGGGCCACTACGAGAACCGCCTGGAGTCCGTCGATATGATGATCCGCGCGAGTCGGCCCATCATCGACGACCTGGTCAAGCGCGGTGTTCGCTTTGCGCGCACGGCCACGGGCGAGCTCGATTACACCCGCGAGGGCGCCCACTCCCGTCCACGCATCGTCTATCACGAGGACATCACCGGCGAGGAGATCACCACGCACCTGCTCGCGTGCGTGCGCGAGCTGCCCAACGCGACCGTGCTCGAGAATACTTGCATGACGGACATTCTCGAGGGCTTCGACGAGGCCGGGACTCGCGTGTGCCGCGGCCTCCTGGCCGAGGACGCCGCGGGCGGGCAGCTGCAGATAAACGCCGACGCGACGGTTCTCGCCACAGGCGGCGTGGGCGGCCTCTACAAGCACTCGACGAACTACCCCTGCCTCACGGGCGACGGGTGCCGCGTGGCGGCCGAGCACGGCGTGCTGCTCGAGCACATGGACTTCGTGCAGATCCACCCCACCACGCTCTGGACGGGCAAGCCGGGCCGCAGCTTCCTCATCAGCGAATCGGCGCGCGGCGAGGGCGCCATCCTGCTCAACGCCGCGGGCGAGCGCTTCTGCGACGAGCTCCAGCCGCGCGACGTGGTCTCGGCGAACATCCTGGCCCAGATGCGCCGCGACGGCTCCGAGCACGTGTGGCTGAGCTTCGAGAACGTGGCTCGCTCCGAGCTCGAGAACCACTTCACGCACATCTGCGAGCAGTGCCGCCAGGAGGGATACGATATCTTCCGTGAGCCGGTGCCCGTCGTGCCCGCCCAACACTACTTTATGGGCGGCATCCACGTGAACTCCGACTCCGAGACCACGCTGCCGCATCTCTTCGCCGCCGGCGAGACATGCTGCAACGGGGTGCACGGGCGCAACCGCCTGGCGTCGAACAGCCTGCTCGAGGGACTGGTCTTTGCCCAGCGCGCCGCCGACAAGATCATGCGCGACCGCTTCGCCGCCGACACCGCCGCCCAGCTCGCCGTGGCCGCGAGCGCGCGGAGCCGCTTCGTGGCGGGCTCTCGAGACGTGACCGACGTGGCGCTTCTCTGCGGCGCCGACTGCTAAAGCTCAGGCAAGAAAGGACGGATACGATGACCGATCCGATGCTTCAGGCAAAGATGGACTCCGCCATTCTTCTGGCCCTTGAGGAGGATATGCCGGCCGGCGACCTTAGCACCATGGCCGTGATGCCCGAGCCGCGTCGCGGGCGCGTACAGCTCATCGCCAAGCAGGACGGCGTGATTGCGGGCCTCGGCGTGTTCGCGCGCGTCTTCGAGCTGATTGACGCCGGCACGACGGTGGACGCGCTCGTCGACGACGGCGACGAGGTTGCGCGCGGCCAGCACATCGCCACGGTCGAGGGCGACGTGCGCGTGCTGCTGGAAGGGGAACGCACGGCGCTGAACTTCCTCCAGCGCATGAGCGGCATCGCCACATACACCCACCGCATCGCGCGGCTTTTCGAGGGAACGAAGACGCGCCTCGTCTGCACGAGAAAGACCACCCCTGGCCTGCGCATCTTTGAGCGCGAGGCGGTGCGTTTGGGCGGCGGTGGGCTGCATCGCGCGGGCCTCTCCGACGCCGTGATGCTCAAGGACAACCACATCGACGCGGCCGGCGGCGTCGCAGCGGCGGTCGCGGCCGCGCGCGCGACGGCGCCCTTTACCGCCAAGGTCGAGGTCGAGTGCGAGTCGCTCGACATGGTTCGCGAGGCTGTCGAGGCCGGCGCCGACATCATCATGCTCGACAACATGGGCCACGATGTCATGGCCGAGGCTATCGCCCTCATCGGCGGCCGCGCGACCGTCGAGGCGAGCGGCAACGTGAGCGCCGAGAACGCCGCCAACTACGTCGACCTCGGCGTCGACGTCGTGAGCTGCGGCGCATTGACGCACTCGGCCGGCATTCTGGATCTCTCGCTCAAGCACCTGGAGGTCTTCGAGTGAGCGCTGCGGGCGATAAGCGCCGTGAGCAGATCCTCGGCATTCTGACCTCGGCCTCGGCGCCCACGTCGGGGGCCGCGCTCGCTCAGGCGGCGGGCGTTTCTCGCCAGGTCGTCGTGCAGGACATCGCGCTGCTGCGCAGCCAGGGCTGGCCCATCAACTCGACCAACCGCGGCTACGTTATCGAGCGCGAGGCCACGCGGCCGAGCCGGCTCATCAAGTGTCATCACACCGTCGAGCAGACGCCCGACGAGCTGAACCTCGTCGTCGACCTCGGCGGACACGTGCGCGACGTGCTCGTCAACCACCGCGTCTACGGGCGCCTTTCTTGCGAGCTCGGCATCGCGAGCCGCCGCGACGTGCGTGCCTATATGGACCAGATTCATTCCGGTAAGTCGAGCCCGCTCATGCTCATTACCAGCGGATATCACTTCCATCACGTGACGGCTGAGTCTGAGGAGGTGCTCGACGAGATCGAGGCCGCCCTCGCCGACGCCGGCTTCCTCGCCGAGAAGACCGACTTCGAGCGCGAGTCGTTTGGGGCATAATCCCCTCGTCTCCCAACGAGAGGAACCCTCATGCACGATATCCAGCCGTCCGTACCGCGCACGCCTGCCCAGGCCACGCTGCGCGTCGTCTCTATCGTCATGGCGATCATCGGCGGCGTGGTTGTGCTGGGCGGTGCGCTTGCGTTTTGGTACCGCGACCGGCTGGGGCTTTCCGAGGAGTTGGCCTGGCTCGCGTACTCCTATGGCGGCATTATCATGGGCGCGGCAGCGTTGCTGCTGGTCACGGCGTGGCTGGGACTTCGCGCGGCCGACGACTCCTCGCGTGTGACGCCGTACCGCAACCTCTGCTACTTTGTGGGGCTCGTCATTCTGGTGGCCGTCGTGTGGGGCTGGGGGATGGGGACGTTTCTGCTTTTTAACCCCGTCGTTTTGCTGAGCACGGTGACGTACGTGATCGTGTGCTCGCAGCTCGCCGACCGCGTGGCCGAGGAACACGAGCGCGGCGTGCGCGGCGAGGTCTTCCTGCGCAACGGCGATCAGCGCACACTCCACCTGCTCTCCGAGGTCATCCTCGTCAAGGGGGCGCTCTTGGGCGCCGTCGCGTTCGTGCTCGGTATCGGGTGCTTCGCACAAGGCGGCCTTGACCTGGCCTCCGACCTGGGGCTTTCCGTCGACGGCTACGAGCAACTGCTTATTAGCTATGGGATCGACGCAGCCATCAACGTGGGTGTGGCCATGCTCGGGATCTGGGGGTCCAACCGGCCGCGCCGCGTCACGCCGTTTATGGCGATTAGCTGCGCGGTGTTCCTCGCCGACGTCGCGCGCGTGGTCGCAGGGGTGGTGACGCGCCAGGAGCTGGGGACGGGCAGCGTCGAGGTGCTGCTCGACCTGGTGTACATGGGCGCGTGCGCCTACATATCGTGGAAAATCCGCCGCCAGACGGCTGCGCTTGACGCCGTGCTCGAGGTCGGGGACGTCTCTGAGCGCCCGGACAGGGGCGAGGCCTGATTGGGGCAGGCGGGCTTGCAAAGTTTTTACGCAAGTGCGACGTAACGGGCGATGCGCTGCAAGGTTTTACGCCAAGTGCGACGTGATTTCGGTCGTGGAGTGCCCTTCAAGGCGGATTTAGGGGCTGTTTTCGCCTTTTGAGGGGCGGTTGGGCCCTGTTTTACGCAGCACTTGGCGTAAAACCTTGCACGGAGCACCGTGCTGCGTCGCACTTGGCGTAAAACTTTGCAGCGCAGGCGGATTGATTCGGATCGAGCCCGTTCTGGGCGTCGCGGCATGACCCCCGCCGCTGGCCTACCCTCGCGCGCGGACGCGGTACATTCGCGGGGTGCAGTGGTAATCGCGGCGGAAGAGCTGGGCGAAGTTGCTCGGGCTCTGAATTCCCACGGCCCGACCCACCTCGGCAATGGGCGTGTCGGTGCTGGCAAGCAGCTCCGCAGCTTTAGAGAGCCGATGGATCAGCAGGTAGCGAGAAGGGCTCACCCCGAAGGTCTTGGTAAAGCAGCGCAGGCACTCGCGCTCGCTCACGCCGGCCGCGGCGGCGATTTGCCCCACGGTGAGCTTCTCGGCGTAGTGGGCGGCGATGTAGTCGCGCATGAGTGCTGAGCGCTCGGCGCTCACGGTGTCCTCGGCGCTTACGGGCGCGGGCGCCCCGGCGACCACCCAAGCGGAGAGAAACGCATGGGAAAGATGGGCGCGCACCTCGATCTCGTAGCCGGGCTCCTCGGCCTCGAGCGCGTCGACGGCCTGCGCGAGGTGCCATGCGAAGCGGTTCTCGCCGGCGTCGCTCGGCCTAAAGACGAGGAGGTCTGCGCCGGAGGCCACCTTAAGCGGCTCGACGTAGCGGCGGGAGATGGCCGTGGCCGGGGCGCCGCCCACGAGCTCGCCCTCGAAGACGACGGATCGTATGCGCGCGTTCGGGGCGCCGGTCGCGGAGTGGGGACGCCAGGCGTTGACGAACGCGGCCATGCCCGGCGTGAGCGTGACGGACCTGTTCGCCACGAGGAGTTTGAAGGAGCCCTCGACGCAGAGAATGGCCTCGAAGGCCTCGTGCCAGTGCCAGGGGAGGTCGTCGCCGGGCTCGTGCCCGTAGAGCTCGTCGAAACCGCGGCAGCCGAAGTCGCGGTCTCCCGTCGCGTCGAGTTCCTGGTTAGTCTCGTCGAGGTTGAGCATGCAGCGGGGACCATGAAGCATAGTTGGCGGATTCCTTATAGTATCTGGCGTATATCGGGCAAAATGCGTTTGGCGCTGTCGGTAATATGACAGAGTTACGTTACGCATCGTAGCCTAAGGAAGTCAAATGGCCTCACTGCTTCTCCCCGTCATCTACATCGCGTTCGTCTCGCTCGGGCTGCCGGACTCGCTGCTCGGCTCGGCTTGGCCCGTCATGTACACGGACCTTGGCGCTCCGGTGGCGGCTCAGAGCGCCATTACGACGATCATTACCGCCTGCACCGTCGTCTCGAGTCTGGCGACGGCGCCGCTGATGCGACGGCTCGGCACGGGCAAGCTCGTTGCGGGGTCCGTCGCCCTGACCGCCGCCGCTATCCTCGGCTTCTCGGCGAGCGTGAGCTTGTGGCAGCTGCTTCTGCTCGCGCTTCCGTACGGCCTGGGCGCGGGCTCCATTGACTCGGCGCTCAACAGCTACGTGGCCGTCCATTACGGCGAGAGGCACATGAGCTGGCTGCACTGCTGCTGGGGAATCGGCACGAGCGTGAGCCCCGTCATCATGGGCTGGGCGCTCACGGGCCCGCTGGGTTGGCACGCGGGCTACTTGGCCGTGGGCGTTATCCAGGCCGTCATCACCGCGGTTATGGTCTTCTCGCTGCCGCTGTGGAAGCGCGCGGGAGACGGCGAGGCGGTCGAGGGCGAGGGCGAGCCGGCCGGCGAGGCCGCGGCCCAGGGCGGCTTCACCTACGCCGAGGTGCTTCGCATTCCCGGCGCCAAGTCGGCCATCTTCTCGTTCGGCTGCTATAGCGCCTTCGAGTACGTCTGCGGTCTCTGGTCGGCGAGCCATCTGGTGCTCGCGCGGGGCATCGCAGAGGCGCAGGCGGCGACGATGGTCTCGTTCTTTTATATGGGCATCACGGTGGGGCGGCTCATCTCGGGCTTCATCGCGCCGCGCGTGGGCAGCAGGAACATGATTCGCGGCGGCCAGGTCGTCGTGGTCGCGGGGCTTGCGCTGCTCGTCGTCGGGCAGGGAGAGGTCATGCTTTCGTGCGCCCTCGCGCTCATCGGCCTGGGGTGCGCGCCCATCTACCCGAGCATCATCGCGCTCACTCCCGAGCGCTTCGGCGAGGCGGCGTCGCAGTCCATGGTCAGCCTTCAGATGGCCTGCGCCTACGTGGGCTCGACCTTCGCGCCGCCGCTCTGCGCGCTGCTGGTCTCGGACGGCGGGGCCGCGCTCGTGCCGGTGCTGCTCGTCGGCGTGCTGACGGTCATGGTGCTTCTTTCCGAGCGGGCAAACGTGAGGCTCGCTCACGCAGCCGAGCTAGCGACCGATTGCGTCACTGAATAGATAAGGAGTTCAATCATGCTTGCTGACTACCACGTGCACTGCGAATTTTCCGACGATTCCGTTTATCCGCTGCTGGCCGTGTGCAGCGACGCGGTCACCCTCGGGCTTGAGCAGATCTGCTTTACCGACCACGTCGACTACGGCGTCAAGCCCGACGTTGACGAGTACCGCCGCGACCCCTCGCTCGCGCGCCTCGAGGACGGCGAGCCGGTGCTCAACGTCGACTACCCGCGTTACTTCGCGGCCATCGAGGCCGCGCAGGCCGAGTTCGCCGGCAAGCTGACGATCAAGGCCGGCCTCGAGCTCGGCGTCCAGAGCCATCTCGTGGACCGCAACCACGCGCTGTTCAAGGCCTGGGAAGATAAGCTCGACTTTGTTATCTGCTCGATTCACGAGGTGGGGGACCTTGAGTTCTGGACCGGCGACTTCCAGCGCGACCGTACACAGCGGGAGTACAACATGGCCTACTACGAGGAGCTTCTTCGCGTCGTCCAGACGTTCAAGGACTACTCGGTGCTCGGTCACCTCGACCTGATCCGTCGCTACGACCCGGCCGGCGAGTTTCCCTTTGGGGAGACTCGCGACGTGGTCGCGGCCATCCTCGAGCAGGTGATCGCCGACGGCAAGGGCATCGAGCTCAACACGTCGAGCTTCCGCTACGGCCTGCCCGACCTGCAGCCGAGCACCGACGTTTTGCGCCTGTACCATGACCTCGGCGGCCGCGTGCTCACCCTGGGCAGCGACTCGCACAAGCCGGAGCACCTGGGCGCCCACATCTGCGAGTGCCACGAGCGTCTCCGCGATCTTGGCTTTGAGGAGTTCTGCACCTTCGATCACATGGAGCCGAGCTGGCACGCGCTGTAGCGCCGAGTTTCGCCCGCGTTCGCCTCCTGCCAGCGCACCTGACGCGGGCGAGGCGCCGCGGTCGGGCGAGGCGCCGCGGTCGGTCGGGCATCCGCCACTTGTGAAGACTTCACAGCTGAATCCAGCCTTCACAACGCGAATTTTCGCCCGAATCGGGGGTTGTGAGGGCTTCTTCACGAAGTGAAGTCTTCACAACTGCGGGGCGAGCGCAGGCGGGCGGGGGCGAAGGGCGGGGATTTCATTCTGCTTCCGGGCGGCGTCGCCGGGCCGCAGGCCGTTACGCTGCCGATGCGGCCGCGCACTCGGTGTAGCATGGGTACACATTAAGCAGAAGTTTCCCCCGGCCGAAAGTGCTTTTATGGACGAGAATACCGCGGGCCTCAAACCCGTTCCCACCGTCACCCCCTCCTCCGCGACCGTCGACGCCGACGGCAAAGAGGAGGGGGCGCTGTCATGTGGCCCCTTTGCTGAGGCGCGCAAAGAGCGGCGCGTCGCCTGGGGCAAGGCGAGCTTCTGGCTGCTGTGCTTTGTCGTGCCGATCGTTATGCTGTGCGCGGTGGCCGCGGCCTCGGGGGTGTACCCCTTCGGCGAGCAGTCCTTCCTGACCGAGGACCTCAAATACCAGTACGTGGACTTTTACCGCTGGTTCTGCCGGGTGCTCCGTGGTGAGGAGTCGATCTTCTACTGCGCGTCCTGCGGTCTCGGGGCGAACGCCTGGGGCCTGTACAGCTACTATTTGGCAAGTCCGCTTAACCTGATGTTGCCGCTGTTCGGCGAGGACCGCGTCACGCTGTTCGTCTTTGTGTCCGATGCGCTCAGGCTTGGCTTCATGCAGCTTTCGGCGGTGTTCTACCTGCGGCGTCGGTTTGGCCTGGGCCGGGCGTCGTCCTTCTCGCTTGCCTTGGGCTACACCTGGTCGATGTGGGTGGCGACCAACCTGCGCAATCCCATGTGGCTTGACGCGCTTGTGCTGTTGCCGCTCATTATGTGGGCGGTTTGGCAGCTGGCGGAGCGCGGCCGCTGGCTGCCCCTGGCGCTCCTGATGGCCGCTGACGTCATCGTGTGCTGGTACACGGCATTCATGACGGTGCTGTTCTGCGTGTTGTTCGCGCTGCTCGAGCGCGCCTGCGGCAAGAAGCGCTGCTCGGTCCCCCGGCTCGCCCTGCGCTTTGCGCGACCCATGGTCGTGGCGCTCCTTCTTTCCGCCTGGACGTTCGTGCCCACCGTTAAGGCGATGCTCGGCTCCGGCGGCTCGGAGGGGGTCGGTTTCCTCGGCATCCTCGCCAAGATAGTGAGCGCCGATTCGTCGAAATCCTTTTGGGGTGCCCTCGTCACGACGGGCCGGCTCAACCTGCTCCGCGGGCTCGTGCCCGCCCTGTACAACTCGAAACTTGATATCCCCCAGTTCTACTGCGGTGTGCTGCTCCTTGCGTGTTTCGTGGCCTTCTTCGCGTCGCGTCGGGTGAGCAGGGCGGCCAAGCGGGCGGCGGGGATTCTCGTCGTCGTTATGCTGGCCTCGATCATCCTGAAGCCGCTGCAGGCCATCTGGTGCGGCTTTAGGCAGCCGTCCGGGTTCTTCTCGCGCCCGTGCATCTTTGTCGCGCCGACGATGATGTGGATGGCGGCGTTCTGGTGGAGCGCGGTCCGTTCGGACGGCTCCTCACCCCTCGGTCGGCTCGACTCCGTCTCTCTGCGCGTTGCCGGCAAGAAGGGCGTCGGCGCGGCCATCGCGCTTCTCGCCGTCGTCGATCTGGCCGCCGGGGCATGGCTGACGTGGAGGACGATGTACGTCGACTACCCGCAGGACTACAACGACGCGTATTACCAGGAGTCGGAGGCTCAGGTGGCGTGGCTTAAGGAGAACGATTTGGGCGCCTGGCGCATGGAGCGTACCTACGTCCGCGCGGGGAAGGCGGCCTTGAACGAAGCCATGGGCTGCGATTACCTGGGCATCTCGTCGTATTCGTCGGCGCACAACCAGTCCGCGCTGGATTTCCTCGGGGCCCTCGGCTACACCAAGAAGGGCCTCATGCATGCGCGCTACGCGAAGTCCGTGCTGGCCTCCGACGCGCTCCTGGGCGTCAAGTACACGTCCAGTGGGTACGGGCACGCCGGCTTGGCTGAGGTCGCCGGGGCGCCCACCGTCGACGGGACCGGCGTGTACGAGAACCCCTATGCGCTCTCGCTCGGCTATGCCGTTGCCGACGCGGCGGTCGGGGCGGAGCTTACCGGCGAGAATCCCTTCGAGCGGCAGAACTCGCTCGCGAGCGCGCTCGTCGGCCATGAGGTGCAGCTCTTTAAGCGCGCCGACGCGACGCTTGTGACCGACACGTCAGACCAGAAGACCTGGCAGGTCAGCGTGCCCGCGGGCGCGCTGGGTTACGCCTACGTCGAATCGATGGACGACCGCGGCCAGGTCGTCAGCCTCACGGTCGATGATTCGAGGACCGAGGACGAGGGGTGGCGTTTCCAGTATTCCATCCGTCCGTTCGGCGCCGTCGAGGGCGAGGCCGGCGGTGTCCACACCGTGACGATTTCGGCGGTCTCGAATTCTTATTGGTGCTCGGGGCTGGCCTCGGCGGACTGCGACCTGTATTACCTCGACCTCGATGCGCTTGAGGAGGTCACATCGGAGCTCTCGGCCCATGAGCTGAGCTTCGGGTCGTTCGGCGGCAAGGGGATCGACGCGACGGTGGAGGCCGCCTCGGATGGCTGGGTCATGGTGAGCGTGCCGTATGAGGACGGCTGGACCGTGACGGTCAACGGCGAGGAGGTCCAGACCGCGCAGGCGTTCGGCGACGCGCTGACGCTCGTGCCGGTCAAGTCGGGGTCGAACACGATTCAGATGCGCTTTGTGAGCCCGGGCTTTTATGCGGGCTGCGCAATCTCTGCCGTCAGCGTGGTCGGGCTTCTTGGTTGGGGCTCGGTAGCGCGGCGACGGGCTGTGCGAGGCGTGGGGCTTGGCCGCTCGGCCGGGGCTGCGGCCGGGGTGTAAGACAGGCCAGGAAGCAACAAGGGCCTCTTGCCGTGGGTGGCAAGAGGCCCTTTCTTGATGTGATTTGCCGGGCGCTGAGCGCCTGCGGGGTCGCGACGCGGGGTCGCGACGCGAGGCTGCAACGCGAGGCCGTGAGGTACGGCCGGTTAGTCCTCCTCGAGCTCGAGCTCCATGAGGCGTGCGATGCTCACGATGTAGACCTTGAGCGCGCGCTTGAGGTCAGCCTCGGAAACGCCCTCGTCGGGGCCGTGCTCCATGCCGACCCACTCCGGCTCGTCGGGGTTGTTCTCGTGGGGGCCGAAGGCGCAGGCGCGCTTGAACTTGCGCGCGTAGGTGCCGCCGCCGATGCAGAACGCCTCAGCCTTCTTGCCGGCGTACTCGCCGTAGGTGGCAAGAAGCGCCTCGATCTCGGGGCGGGCGGGGTCGATGTAGAAGGGGACCTTGTCCTCGAGCGCGCGGTAGGCGCAGCCGTGCGCGGCCCCGAGCTCGGTCATGCGCGCCGTGATGGCGTCGCCCGTGGTGCTCGTGGGGTAGCGGGAGTCGATGGTCTGGACGAAGTGGCCGTCCACCGTGCGGACAGTGCCGGCGATGCAGGTGAGGGGGCCGAACTTCTCGTCGTGTGCGGCGAGGCCGGTGTGGGTGCCGTCGGTGTCCTCGGTAAGGGCGACCTGCAGCTCGACGAAGGCGCGGTTGGCGTCGTCCACGAGGTCGTTGGCCAGCAGGTAGCGTGCGAGCAGCCCGATGGCGTTGACGGTGCCGGCGGGCAGCGACGCGTGGCCGCCCTTGCCGTGGGCCGAGACGCGCGCGAGGCCGTCGCCGGCGTCCTCGACCTCGATGTGGTCGGCAGCGGGAAGCGCCGCGGCGTCGGCGCGCACGAGCGCGGTGGCGAGGCCGGGGATGGCGTTGGCCACGGTGCCGCCGTCGAGCTCGAGGAGCGCGTTGCCTGCGATGGCCTCGTTGCTGCGGAACTCGCCCTGGTAGACGCCCTTCTCGCCGCAAATCAGCGGGAAGTCGGCGTCGGGCGAGAAGCAGAATGCCGGCTCAGGGCAGTGCTCGAGGTAGACGGGGACGTCGCCCATCGAGGTCTCCTCGTTGTTGCCGATGATGCAGCGCAGCGTGTAGGGGAGCTTCTTGCCGGTGGCCTCGACCTGGCGCGCAAAGAAGTGGGCGGCGTAGAGCGAGAGGACAAAGGGCCCCTTGTCGTCGAGGACGCCACGGCCGATGAGGTAGCCGTCCTTGCGCGTGACGTCGAGGGGCGGGAAGGTCCAGCCGAGGCCGAGCGGCACGATGTCGGTGTGCGCGATGGTCGCGATGTAGGCGTCGCGCTCGCCGGCGAGGTCCGCGTAGCCGATGTAGCCGTCGAGGTCGGTGACGGAAAGGCCCAGGCGCTCGGCGATCTTCTCGGCGGCGACGAGGGCCTCGTTGGCGGCCGGGCCCCAGGGCTTGCCGGGTTCGGCGTGCTCAAGGTCCTCGACGGACTCGATCTTTACCAGGGTGCGGATGTCCTCGACGGCGTCTTCCCAGATCTCGTCGACGTAGGCGTCGACGTCTTGCTTGAGCTGCTGCTCGTCCATTGCTCCTCCTTTGAGGCGGTCATTATCCGTGGACATAGTACCGCGATGGGCAAGAAAGAGTGGGATTGCGGGCGGCTGGCAATCGGTGCGTTTCGGCGTTTGGAGCGAGGCCTTTCGGCTGGGATGGCGGGCCTCGGGAGAAACGTCTCGGAGGACGATTTTGGGGCCCGGAAAATTTTTTTCTAAAAAGTGCTTGCATCGGGGTGGGGGCTTAGGTATATTACTCCTTGCGCAAAACGCGCACCCCAAGCTTCGGGCGTTTAGCTCAGGGGGAGAGCGCTTCCCTGACACGGAAGAGGTCACAAGTTCAAATCTTGTAACGCCCACCATAAACTCAAAGAGTCATCGCAAGTGCGGTGGCTCTTTTTGTGTGCTGAGGCGGGCTTTGCGGCCTGTGCGAGGGCGGCCGGGCACGGATTTTGGTCCCCCAAGGGCGCTCCAGGAGCGTATGCCCGACTTATCCCACTTTAAAATTGGATTTAGCGAGTATCCGAGCCGACTCAACTGGGAAAACGTGCCCAAAATGGCCTCGGCTACTCGGCGAGTTGAATTTTAAAGTGGGATAAGTCGGGCATGCCCCTGCTGGGGCCGGCAAAACCGAGTCGAATGCCCGCTCGACCCTGGTTGGGCGAGTCTGTGGTGGATGCGCGGCGCCGTTCGGGGCTCGCATCGTGCATGGTATGATGCTTTGCCCGCAAGCCTTTGCGTCCCGAACACACCTTAATCGCACTTGGGAGCAATCCTCTATGTATGTTGTCTTTCTCGCTGGGGGCATAGCCTCCGGCAAGTCGTCGGTCGCCCGCGCCCTTGAGCGCCGCGGCGCGTGGCGCATCGATCTCGACCAGCTTTCGCGTGCGGTCCTTGAGCCGGGCTGCCCTTGTGTGGACGAGGTGGCCGAGGCTTTTGGCGCTGACATTATTGACGCCGAGACGGGGACGCTTGACCGGCGCTCGCTCGCGTCGAGGGCGTTCGCCGACGACGAGTCCGCCGCGCGACTCGAGGCTATTGAGCTGCCGTATATACGCGAGATGCTCGTGCATGTCCTCGAGGGCGGCCCGTGCGGGCAGACCGAGCCGTCCGTCTGCATCGTCGAGGTGCCCTTGCTTGACCGCATGGAGTCCATGTTCAACCTGGCGGACGAGATCCTGGTCGTCGACTGTCCCGTTGACCTGCGTCGTATCCGCGCGATTGGCCGTGGCATGGACGCCGACGACTTCGACCGCCGTGCAGCGAACCAGCCGAGCGACGAGTATCTGCGCAACTATGCGACGGCCGTTATCGACAACTCCGGGGGTCCCTCGGACCTCGCCGACCAGATCGACGCCTGGTGGCGCGCTCGCGAGGCCAACGGCTGGAAGGGAGAGAGCGATGGCGAGTAAGAAACCCACGCGCTTCCTGCGCTGGTTCCGGGTGCTGCCCATGCTCGTCTTGGCCATCGCCTTCGCGGCCTCGGCCACGCTCGCGGCTTCTCCGACCACACTGGTGGCCCAGGCCTTCTACCCCGTCAAGTATGCCGAGCAGATCGAGGAGTCGGCTGCTCGCCACGGGGTGGATCCCTTGCTCGTGGCAGCCGTGGCCAAGTGCGAGTCGAACTGGACCGAGACGGCCGAGTCGAGCGCGGGCGCCGTCGGCCTCATGCAGGTCATGCCCTCGACGGCCGCCGAGCTCGCGGAGCGCGGACTCGTGGACGGGGACGCCTATGACCCGTCTTCTCTTTCCGACCCCGTCGTGAACATCGAATACGGCTGTGCCTACCTGGGGATCCTTCAGAACGAGCTGAGCTCGTCGGACGAGGTCGTCTGCGCGTACAACGCAGGCCTCGCCGCCGTGCAGCGCTGGCTCGACGAGGGCGGCTCGGTGCCCGAGAGCGTGAGCTATTCAGAGACGAAGTATTACCTCGAGCGGGTCAAGGCCGCCTACGAGGGCTATCAGAAAAGCTATCCCGATGGTTTGACGGGCGAAGCGGCCGTGTAGCCTGATGTAACCTCGCCGCGCGCGGCGTCGGACGGCTTACGGCCGCGCAGGGACGAGCGAGCCGTAGACGCTCATGAGGACGTCGTCCTGCTCGGCCTCGAGGAGCACGCCGACGAGCGGCCTCGCGGTGCCGAGCAGCCCCGCGTCTGCACAGGCCACTGCGGCGTCGCGGGCCATGGTCCGAATCTGGTCGACGTCGCCGTATGGCAGCCCGGCTGCCAGAATCGTCTCGCGCGCTTCGTCCCGCGAGAGCTGGCGCAGCCCTTCGCCCGCGGTCAGCACATCGCCAAGTTCCTTGACGGCTCGCTCGCGCACGCTGCCGTGAAGTTCGGCCGCGCGTTGGTAGCAGGCAACGCTCAGCTGGCCGCGCCCGAGCTTCCACTCCATGAACGCGAGACGATAGAAGCAGGTCGCGAGGTCGTGAAGGCAGCTCGCGAAGTTGATGGCCTCCTTAAGTGCGGCCTCCGCCTCGTAGATGCGTGAGAGCTCCTCGAGGACGCGGACGCGCGTGAGGGTCGCGTCGGGCGTCACCGGGGCTATGCGTACGAGCTCGTCGGCGTGTTCAAGCGCCTCCTCGTGGCGGCCCAAGGCGGTGAGGATAATCGCCGCCTGGGTATGGGCGGCGTAGTACTCGTCGGGAACGAGGCGCAGCTCACGGCTGTTGTCGTTGACGGTCTGGTTATAGCGGACGCGCTCGGCGACGGAGTTGAAGAAGCGGAAGACGAACCTGGTGTCGTCCTCGTAGCGCGCGGTCTGTTGCGCGGGCTCGAGCACGGCGTCGAGGCGCGACAGCGCCGCCTGCAGCTCCTCGGCCGTATGGCCGGGTCGAGCGTTCAGTTGGCTTGCGACGTCGGTCACCGTGCGGGTGAGATCGCCGCCCTCGACGAAGAGCAACGCCATCGACTGCCGGTCGAAGACGTCGACGTCGCCCGAGACGAGGGCGCGGCTCACGCGCTCGCATGCGTCGGCGACGGACAGGTCGGCAGCGCGCCGGCGCCTCGCCTCGAAGGCCGCCACCGCTCGCCTGGTGCTCGCGCCGAGCCAGCCGACAGCCTCGTTCCAGGCGTCAATTCGCACGGCCTTCTCATTAATGCCCAGGTCAGAGTAGGTAGAAGCTTTTGTCGCCTTGGCAAGAGGCTCGCTGACTGGATGACGGTTCTCCTCGATGCCGTACCAGCGCGAGAGGGGCGCCACGCCCTCGTCCCACACGGCCATGAACGGATCGACGGGGGCAAGGCGGCCGTCGGCGCTGGCGAACCAGCGGATTCCGAGCCCGCGCGGAAGCTCGCCGAGTTCGGAGACCCGCAGTTCATCGACGAGGCGCTCGAGGCCACCGGGGGTGAGGTCGATGCTCATCACGGGCGTGTGCGTGCCGTGCTCGTGGCCGTTGACGACTGCGCGGGTGATGCGGCCGCTCGCGCCGAACGCTCCGCGCCCCACGGCGAGGGAGAGGGCCATGGCGTAGCTGCGTGCGTGCGCTGCACGCCGCGCGGGGTCGCCCGCGACGCAGGCGAAGGCGTCCGGCCGCGGCACCTCGACGTCGGCCACGACGATGCCGTCGGCCACATTGACCTGCAGGTCGATGTCTACGCGCAGTGGGGCAGGCAGGCTCTGCGCGAAGTCGGCGAGCGAGAGGCGCGTCGCCCATTCGCCGCCTTCCTCGGCTCCTTGCGCAAAGAAGCGCGTGTTTTCGTCCGGGGTGCCCAACGGCTCGAGGTCGACCGCGCGGGCAAGAAGCGCCTCCGCGCGCTTTTCGAACGGGGCGTCATCGCCGAGCCCGTCGAGGCCGAAGTGCATGTCGTCGGCGAGGTTCAAGGCGAGCTCGACGGCGGCCAGGCGGTCGTAGTCGGCGTTTGAGAGCTCGCTTTCGGACCACAGCCACCAGTTGCCGCTGCGACGCGGGCGCTTTGCCTCGAGGCGTGGCGCTTCTTTCCAGCCGAGAAGCCCGCAGCGCGTCACGGCTTCGGCCAGCTCGGCGGGCGCGTCACCGTGGCGCACGAGGTCCGCCAGGCTGGCGATAACGTCGGTGCTGCGCAGGATAAGCGCGTCGACTTCGCTCCAAGGGTCGGGGGTCTCGGGTGCGGGGGACTCTGCGATTTGAAGGGCGGGCTCGGTTGGGGAGGGGGCGTCATCCGAGCTTGGCTCGGGGACGGGTTCGGGGTCGCGGAGGGTGGTGCCGAGCGGAGCGGCGTTACCCGCCTCGGGCGCTGCGTCGGTTGCGGGCTTTACGTCGGCTTCGAGCCAACCGTCTGCGCGCGCTTCCGCGGACGCGCCCTGCGCGCCGGCCACCAGCCGACGGACCGCCTCACGAAACCTATGCCAGCGCGAAACTCCCAAAGCCACCCCTTGAGTAGACGTTCTCTCCCTTTATTTTATCCAAGCGCCGCGTGTCGGCTATCACCATGCAAAATACTGGTACACTTGTACTAGTTTAGCAAATAGAGGGAGGTCGGCATGGCAGACGAGCGGTTCGGCGGCGAGCTCAAGCGATTCGGCCGGGAAGGCGCAGGCGAGCCCCTGCGCGTCGTCTCCGAGTTCGAGCCGGCAGGCGACCAGCCCCAGGCCATCGAGAAGCTCGCACAAGGCGTCGAGGAGGGCCTGCGCTACCAGACGCTCATGGGCGTCACGGGCTCGGGCAAGACCTTCACCATGGCAAAGACCATCGAGGCGCTCAACCGCCCGACCCTCATCATGGAGCCGAACAAGACCCTGGCTGCCCAGGTCGCCTCCGAGATGCGCGAGTTCTTCCCGAACAACGCCGTCGTGTACTTCGTCTCTTACTACGACTACTATCAGCCTGAGGCCTACGTCCCGCAGACGGATACGTACATCGAGAAGGACTCCTCCATTAACGAGGAGGTCGAGAAGCTGCGCCACCAGGCCACCTCGAGTCTGCTTTCTCGCCGCGACGTCATCGTGGTCGCCTCGGTGAGCTGCATCTACGGCATCGGCAGCCCGCAGGATTACGCGGGTCTTGCGCCCAATGTGAGCAAGGACGAGCCGCTCGAACGCGATGAACTTATCAAGTCCTTAATCGATATCCAGTACGACCGCAACGACTACGACTTGGCGCGCGGCACGTTCCGCGTGCGCGGGGACACCGTCGACGTCTTCCCGCCGTATGCGGAGAACCCGCTGCGCGTGAGCTTCTTTGGCGACGAGGTCGAGCTCATTGCCGAGGTGGACGGCGTTACGGGCGAGATTGTGCGCGAGTTCGACGCCATCCCCATCTGGCCGGCGTCGCACTACGTGACCGAGCGTCCGAAGGTAGGCCGCGCGCTTAAGACCATCAACGACGAGCTCGAGGCCCGCGTGGCCGAGCTCAAGGCCGCCGATAAGCTCCTGGAGGCCCAGCGCCTCTCTCAGCGCACGGCCTACGACCTCGAGATGCTCGACACCATGGGCTTCTGCAACGGCATCGAGAACTACTCGCGCCACCTCGACGGCCGCAAGCCGGGCGAGCCGCCCTTCACGCTCATCGACTACTTCCCGTCGGACATGGTTTGCATCATCGACGAGAGCCACGTGACCGTCCCGCAGATCCGCGGCATGCACGAGGGCGACCGCTCCCGCAAGGTCACGCTGGTCGAGCACGGGTTCCGCCTGCCCTCCGCGCTCGATAACCGCCCGCTTCGCTTCGACGAGTTCGAGGGGCGCGTGCCGCAGTTCATTTACGTGAGCGCGACGCCGGGCGACTACGAGGAGTCCGTCTCGCAGCGGCGCGTGGAGCAGATCATTCGCCCGACGGGCCTTCTGGACCCGGAGGTCGAGGTGCGCCCCATCGAGGGGCAGATAGACGACCTTATCGAGGAGATAAAGACCCGCGTGGCTATCAAGGAGCGCGTGCTCGTGACCACGCTTACCAAGCGCATGGCCGAGGACCTGACCGACCATCTGCTCGACGAGGGGGTCCGGGTCAACTACATGCACTCGGACACCGCGACGCTGGAGCGCGTGGAGATCATCCGCGACCTGCGCGAGGGGCGTATCGACGTGCTCGTGGGTATTAATCTGCTGCGCGAGGGTCTCGACATCCCCGAGGTCTCGCTCGTGGCTATCCTCGACGCGGATAAGGAAGGTTTCCTGCGTAACCGCCGCTCGCTCATTCAGACCATGGGACGCGCGGCAAGAAACGCAAAAGGCCAGGTCATCATGTACGCGGACGTGGTTACCGACTCCATGCGCGTCGCCATCGACGAGACGGCGCGCCGCCGAGAGATCCAGCAGGCGTTCAACGCCGAGCACGGCATCGTGCCAAAGACGGTCCATAAGGCCATCAACGACATCAGCGCGTTTATCGCCGAGGCGGACGATAACGTGGGCAAGCGCAAGCGCAGCCGGGGCGACGAGCTGGGCCACGGCGCGTTCTACACCGCCTCGGGCGAGGGCGCCGACGAACAGGGGGCGCCTGAGGACCGCCACGTCCTGGACCTGGGCGAGCTGTCTCGTTCTGAGCTCGAGGAGCTTGCGGCGGGCTTGCAGGCCGAGATGGCCCGCGCCTCCGAGGAGATGGATTTCGAACGCGCCGCAGCCGCCCGAGACCAGCTCGTCGAGGTAAAGAGCCGCCTTGAGGGCGCGAGCACCGACGACGTCATGGCTCGTCTCAAGGCCGGCGCCCGCAAGGGTAGTGCCCATGCCACCCGCCGCCGCTGGAAACCTAAGGGGTAGGGGGGCTTGGGGTCTGCTCGACAGTACTTTGGTTATACTGTACATACATAATGTACGTACATAAGGAGGCCATGATGCATACCGTGACGCGAAAGATAACGAGAAACGGCAACAGTTCGTGCGTCGCGCTGCCTCCGGCCGTCCTCAAAGTGCTTTCGGTGAGCGCGGGCGACAGTGTGGATATTTCCTTCGACGGGGATTCCGTTTCGATTGCCAGGCACGAGGAGGCGCCCGAGGTCTCGCCCCTCGAGTGGTTCGAGCGAGCCGTCTCGATAACAGAGACCCTACCCGAGGTGCCCTGGCTTGACGACTCGAAGTCTGCGGACCGCGATCTTTTGGGGGAGCGTTATGCCTAAAGTCATGGTCGACACCTGTGTGCTTATCGATGCGTTGGCGCCGGGCCGGCCCTCTCACGAGGATGCGCACAAGCTGTTCGCGCGCGCTCTTGCCACAGGCGAAAAGAACCTCATGGCCCTGGCCTCGAGCCTAAAGGATGCGTACTACATCCTATGCCGTCATTATCGGGACGAGCCGGCGGCTCGTAAGGCGATTGCGGCGATTTCGAATGCCCTCGAGCTCATTCCCTGCGATGCCGGCTTGGTCAAGGCCTCGCTCGGTTCGAATGAGCCTGATTTTGAAGATGGCCTTGTGCGGGCGGGTGCCGAAGGCGTCTCGGCTGACGGCATCGTTACCCGAGACGAGCGTGGCTTCGCCGGTTCTTCTTGCCGGAAGTTGACGATTGGCCAGGCGGCGGCGCTCTTTTCTGGTGAGCTATGAGTGCAGGAGA
Organism: Paludibacteraceae bacterium; assembly: GCA_963640745.1. Classification (GTDB taxonomy): domain Bacteria; phylum Actinomycetota; class Coriobacteriia; order Coriobacteriales; family Atopobiaceae; genus Paratractidigestivibacter. Next base: position 24,962 of record CAVIBB010000001.1, on the reverse strand, counting down.
GCAGAACATAGTCGATTACCTGGGGCGGGAGTTCCGCGGGTTCGATGAGCTGCCGCTCTCGGACGTGGACAGCCTCGTGCTTTCCTGCCTCTCGTATTACCGTCTGCCCGAGGAAGCCAAGTCCGCCCGCGGGATGCGCGGGGCGGGGCTGCACGAGCTGTACCGCGCCGACTGGTTCGGCCCCATGACTGTGGGCCTCTGGGATCCGGACGGGCTCGTTGCGCTTCTTACCGCCGCGGTCGCCTCGCCGCGACTCATTGGCGTGCGCCTAGCCGCCTACGTGAGCGAGACGAGCGAGGAGCAAGAGAAGCAGTTCGCCGCATGCACGCTGCGCTTTCCCAACGGGGACGCCTACGTGAGCTTCCGCGGCACGGACAACTCGCTCGTAGGCTGGAAAGAAGACTTCAACATGGCCTTCGAGACCGGCGTCCCCTCGCAGCTGCGCGCCGTGCAGTACCTCGAGCGCGTCGCGCGTTCCGTCAAGGGGCGGCTCTATCTGGGAGGCCACTCAAAAGGCGGCAACCTGGCCGTTTATGCGGCCGCTCATTGCAAGCCAGCCACATACGAGCGCATCGAGCGCGTGTTCTCGCACGACGGGCCTGGCTTTACCGCCGAGACGCTGGCGTCCGCGGACTTCGCAGAGCGCTGCGCGAAGGTAAGCAAGACGGTTCCGGAGTCGTCTCTTATCGGCATGATGTTCGAGCAGCAGGAGGACTACGCCGTCGTGCGGTCGACGAGCGTCGGCGCGACGCAGCACGACCCGTTCAGCTGGGTCGTCGAGGGCAACGCCTTCGCGATGGCCGAGAGACTTTCCAGGACCGCGGGTTATCTTGACCAAAGCCTCAACCAGTGGGTGCGCTCCATGACCCCCGAGGAGCGGGCCGGCTTCGTGAACGCGCTCTTCTCGGTGCTGTACGCCGGGGGCCAAGACACGCTCGCCGGGCTCAAGGGCAATCTGTCCGAGACGCTTCCGGCCATGTTTGCGCAGTTTGCGGACTTGGACGAGACACAGCGCAGCTATTTGGTCAGAGCGGTTACCGGTTTGGCAAAGGCCTTCTCGCCTGAGGTGGAGCTGCCGTCCGTCTCGGGAATACTCGGCAGCCTTGGGATCGGCGGAAACGACGAAGGCGAAGAAGGCTGACCGCTCACCGTATGGCCGGCCGGCGTTAAGCGGCCACACGCTACTATGGTGAACGATTCGCATATCGCGGCACGATGCCGCCCCAAACAACGAGGACCCCATGAGCAGCTCTCGCGTAACCATGAAAGATATCGCCGCGCAGGTCGGCGTCTCGGTGAACACCGTCCACAAGGTGATTGCCAATAAGCCCGGAGTGTCGGACGCCGTCCGCGCTCAGATTCTGGCTTGTGCGGAGGAGCTCGGTTATCACCGCAACGAGAGCGCCTCGATCCTGCGCCGCAAGGACATCCGCGTCGTCGTCCTCATGCCTTCCACGGCTCAGGAGGGCAGCTTCTACTTTGCCTACCTTTGGCGCGGCGTGGATCAGTTCGCCCAGGAATCCCGCGACCACGGCCTTTCCTTTGAGTATCGCTCCTACGAGATGGGCGGCTACGGCGAGGCGCTCGCGTCACTTATGGCGGAATGCGAGTCGGGCAACCGCCCGGATGGTTTGATTGCTTATGCGCCGGTGGAGACGGGCACGACCGAGATCCTGACGAAGATTGTCGCAACCGGCGTGGCCCTGGTGCTCGTCGACGGCGACCGCCCGCACACCGGCAGGCTCTGCGCGACCGTAGCCGCGTATGCCGAGGCGGGAAGTCTCATGGCCGAGCAGGCGGCGAACCTGCTTCCCGGCGTCCAGGGATCCAAGAAGGTCCTGCTGCTCGCAGGTGACGCGCACACGGATTCGCACGCCGACGTCGCGCGCGCGTTCCACGCTTACTTCGATGAGCGCGGCCTCGATTACGCGGTCCTTGACCTGTACGGCGCGCACACCGAGGTCGACGAGCTACGAAGCAAGCTCGCGGTGCTTCTTGCCGGCGACGACGCGCCGGGGCTGGTGTGCAGCGTGTTCGCCGTCGGTTCCGAGGTCGTGGCCGACACACTGCTGGAGCTCGGCCGCGCGGGGGAGATCACGGTGATCGCGAGCGACCTCTTCCCCGAGAACGCCATCGCCATGCGCCGCGGGATCTTTACGAACATCGTTTACAAGGACCCGGTGGGCATCGCGTATCGCGGCGCCCGCGCGCTGGGTGACTACCTGTTGCGCGGCGAGGTGCCGGCGCAGGGCGTGCAGCGCGGCTCCGTTGAGCTTGTGTTCCGCAGCAATTTGGACCAGTACTGCCGCCTCGCCGGGGTCGAGGCGTAACGAGCTCACTTCGTTCAAGCCGCTTTGGGCGTCGCGGGCCGGTTGCTGCGGGCCGGGCGCCCCGGACTTGCGCCGCGCAGTAACCAGCCTGCGTTGAGCGCCCCAGATTCGCGTCGCGCAGCAACCCTCGCGCTCCATCCGCCCTGGAAACGCGCCGCGCAGCAACCCTCGCGCTCCATCCGCCCTGGAAACGCGCCGCGCAGCAACCCTCGCGCTCCATCCGCCCTGGAAACGCGCCGCGCAGCAACCCTCGCGCTCCATCCGCCCTGGAAACGCGCCGCGCAGCAACCCTCGCGCTCCATCCGCCCTGGAAACGCGCCGCGCAGCAACCCTCGCGCTCCATCCGCCCTGGAAGTGCGTCGCGCAGTAATGCTCCGTTACTGCGCGGTGAGGTTTCAGGGCGCGGGGGAGAAGGCCGTTACTGCGCGGTGAGGTTTCAGGGCGCGGAGAGGTCTCCCGTTACTGCGCGGTGAGGTTTCAGGGCGCGGGGGAGAAGGTCGTTGCTGCGCGGTGAGGTTTCGGGGCGCGGAGAGGTCTCCCGTTACTGCGCGGCGAGCTTCCAGGGCGTCCGGCCCCGCACCTACCGTACCCTTCGCGACGGCGCGCCGGTGGTTCCGCCGCGTTCGGAGCGCTCCAAACCGCTCACGTGCTGTTTTGGGTCCGTATACGGATTGACGTTGACCGGTCTAGCCGTTTCTGAAGTCGTGGCTTCGCAGGTAAACCGGTTCATAAAGCATTGCTGAAGCGTTTCAATAACTCTGATAACTCCTCATGAAATGAGTATCATCGCCTTCCAAATCGTCGGCCATCTATGACGGGACCACGTTAAAGAGAAAGGCGAGCACCTATGGAGTATGACATCACGACCTTCGGAGCGGTTCCCGACGCCGCCGTGCTTCTGCCCGGCGCGGAAGACTCAGCGGACGTCGGTCGGGCCGGGCGGCATCCGACGAACAACCGCCAGGCCATCCAAGCGGCCATCGATGCCGCTGCGACGGCGGGCGGCGGCACCGTCGTTATCCCCGCCGGCGCATTTCTTTCCGGCTCGCTAGTGCTCAAGAGCAACGTAGCGCTTCACCTGGGTCCCGGTGCATGGCTCGTGGCGTCGCTCGATCCGGCGGACGGCATCGACTTTGCCGCCGAGTTCGAGGACGAGACCGAGAACGCGGGCTGGGACGGCGGCTGTTTCCTCTTTGCCCGCCATGCGCACAACGTGACCATCGAGGGGCCGGGCACGATTTACGGGCAAGGTGACAAGGTCTTTTATGACGACGACGCGGACGGCGGCTACCACGAGTGCCCGAAGAACGTCCGAACGCCGGCTTGGGAGCGCCCGCGCACGACGTTTTTCGAGGATATCGAGGACCTGACCGTTAAGGACGTGACCTTCCGCGATGCGGCGTTCTGGACTCTACATATGGCCGGCTGCCGTCGCGTGATCGTTGACGGTGTTCGCGTGCTCAACGATGTCCGCGGCGCCAACAACGACGGAATCGACCCCGACACCTGCAAGGATGTGGTGATCTCGAACTGCATCGTCGAGACCGGCGACGACGCCATCGTCGTCAAGAACACGCCGCCCATGGCGGCCAAGTACGGCATTTGCGAGAACGTCGTCATTTCGGGCTGTGTGCTCCGCTCTCACGATTCGGCCCTGAAAATTGGTACCGAGACTGCCCGCGGCATCAGGGGCGTCATGCTCTCGGACTGCGTGTTCCGCGACTGTAGCCGAGGGGTTGGCATCTGGGTACGCGACGGGGGAATCGTGGAAGACATCCACATCCATCACGTGAGCGGTAACACGTTGCGCTACGCCGATTGTCCGCAGCGAGACTTTGCCCCGCGCTGGTGGGGCAAGGGCGAGCCGATCTTTATCTCGGCGACCCCGCGCGTGAACCCGTCTGCATCGCGTCCGGGGATTGTGCGCAACATTACGTTCGACAATATCGACATGACATCCGAGAGCTGCGTGTTTATCGCCGGAGAGAAGGACGCTGTCATCGAGGACGTGTCCATAGAGAACCTCCGCTTGACTCAGTGCTCGCAGGGGACGCAGATGCCAGGGCTGTTCGACGAGCAGCCGAGCGCCCGCGGCGTTTACGAACACCAGATTCCGGTGGCCTACGTGCGCTCGGCCCGCAATGTGTCGGTAAGAGGCTTGGTTCGCCGTGAGGGCCCCTATGCGGGTAATGCGCTTGCGACGAAGGTTGACTGCAAAAACGTGACCCTGAACCTGGAGGAGCGATGACGAAGCGAATCGAACGCGCGTCTTACCGCGCGGTTCTAAAGAAGGACGTCGAGGAGGCTGTGCTTGCGGGGGCGGTGGAGCGCGCCGCCGCGGATGCCGCCGCACGCATACGTGCGGGCGAGCTCCTAACCGCGGGAATGTATCGGCAGGCTGATCAGTTCTTCTGCTACCTGGAGCACATCTGGGACGACCTTGGCGAGACAGACGCACGTCCTGATCTCGCTGCGCTACGGCGGGCGCCCGAGGCGTGGGGTTGGCTCGAGGGATTGACCGACCCGTTTCCCTCGATCCACGGGTCTCTGGACTGGGCGTACATGTACCCGGTGTTCTGGTTCGACGAGCCGCGCGACCTCGATTATTACCGCCGCGACCCGGCGCCCGACGAGAGATGCGGGCGCATAGCGGTGCTGTACCCCGACAAGCTCATGGGGTACGTGTGCCACCACCAGGCGATCGTTGAGGAAGCGACCTTCGTCGGCGACCGTTACCAGTTCATCAGCATCCATGACGACGTGCTCTTCAGCTACTTCGAGCGTCCGCGCGACCGCGGGCAGAGAAGCATCAGTGGTGCGGAGGGCCCCTCGAGGGAGATCGAGCGTTGGCTTGCCGTCGATCCCGCCTCGCACTTTGATCACTTCCCGGAAGCGAATGGCGACGACTTTCTTGTGATCAGAACACTCTTTGCGTTTGGGTCCGAGCAGTAAGCCGTCCGGGGCGCCGCCGGCGCCGTTCGCGGGGATGGAATCGGTTTCATTTTCATACATCGACTCTATACGGTCGTTGGGCGCATCTGCTGAGGGCTCCCAACGGCCGTGTTTTTATCCTCGTGCCGTGAAGGTCAACCGGTTTTGCACCAGAAACCGAAGGCGAAATGCAAAGAGAAGGGAAGCACTATGGCCAGCGCACAGGCAACGGCGGACGCGGGAACGGGTAAGCTCCCGCTGCGCGCCAAGATCGGGTACGGGACCATCGGATTGGGAAGCATCGGCTTCACGATGATCTCCACCTGGCAGATGTTTTTCTACACGACGTTCGCCGGCATCGACGTCGCGGTCGCCGGCGTCCTCGTCTCGCTCGGCGACATTCTCGCCGCGTTCCTGGCTCCTGTGTGGGGCTACATCTCGGACCGCATGTACCGCACGTCCCTGGGGCGCAAGTTCGGCCGCCGTCGCGTGACCCTCGCGCTCACTATCCCGGGCCTTTTTGCGTTCATGATCGTGCAGTTCATCCCCGGGCTGCCGCTCGCGGTCTACGCGATCTGCAACTTCCTGTACTGGTCGATCAACGCGGGCTTCCAGACGATCCAGTACGTGCTTCCGTCCGAGATGACGAGCGATAGCAAGCAGCGCGCCGAGCTCGCGGGCCTGAACCAGATCACCGTGGCGGTCGCGACCATCTCGCTCTCGATTCTGAACGCGTACCTGTTCAAGCAGTGGGGCGACAGCATCGCGTCGACCTACACCAACATGGCCGTCATCTACGCCGTGATCACTGCGTTCATGACCATGGTTGCCGTGCTCTCCATCCGCGAGCGCCCGTACGACGAGACGACCGACTTCACCAAGGCCGACTCCGACAAGGACGGCGAGAAGGTCCCTGCGCTCAAGCGTGTTGCCCTCGTGGTCTGGAACTACTTCTCGGCCTGGAGTGTCCGCGAGTTCCGCAACTACCTCGGCATGTACCTGTCCCAGATTCTGTTCCGTTCGGTCAGGTTCGCCATCCTCACGTACTTCCTCATGTTCGTCCTTGGCCTGCAGTCCTCCGACGTCTCGGTCTCGCAGGGCGTGAGCTTCGCTTTCGGCATCGGCTACGTCGTTCTCTTTATGTGGGTCAACCAGAAGATCGGCGCCTACAAGGCGTATCGCCTCAGCGCCGTCCAGGTCATCGTCACGTTCCTGATCATTTTCGGTCTGGTGCAGCTCCATGACCAGATCGGGCGCGAGGCCACCATCACCGCCTGGATCGTTCTTTCCATCGTGCTTAACTTCGGTCTCACCGGCGTGTTCAACGCCTGCGACTTCGCGTACTCGTTCATCCCCGACGTGGACGAGGTGCTCACCGGCAAGCGCCGCGAGGGCCAGTACGCCTCCATCAACTCGACCATCGACAACGTCTTCAAGGCGTTCGAGGCCATCGTGATCACGGGCGTGCTGTCGTCCATGGGCTTTGTCGTCGGCGCGACCGAGCAGCCTCAGCTGGTCGTCGACGGCCTCACCTACATCTTCTGCTTCCTGCCGATCGTCTTCGCGATCATGGGCATCTACTTCAGCGCCCGCGTGAAGCTCAACCCCGAGACTCACCAGATGCTCCTGGCCGAGATCGAGCGACTGCGCAACGGTGGCTCCAAGGCCGACGTCGACCCCGAGACGAAGGAGCTCGTGGAGCAGCTGACCGGGTATTCCTATGAGCACTGCTGGGGCAACAACCGCGTGATGAACTACTCGCACAAGCCCGAGTAGGGGAGGAAAGCCCCAAAGGCATCGCTGCAAAGAAATTGAAACGCTTCATAGAGCCGTCCTTGCGGGCGGCTCTTTTCTTGTCGTAAAGAGGCAGACGGTAGGAATTTGGCGGTAAGCGGTAGGTTGCGCAGCTCGATTCGAGAACGGCGATGGTGACGGGAGAAATATGCGCTTCTGCTTAAGTTAAATAAATCGCAGGTAGATGCATCGATAAATTCAGCTCCTAATGAAGACGAATAATGAAACCGGTTTCATTCCCAGCAGCGCCTCCCATCAGCCTTTTGGCGAAACTGTGAACGGCGCCGCGGCCACGCTTCCTACTATGTATCTCGACGCAAGTAAACCGGTTTGTAAGGCCCGCACAACGCGCTACGCTCAAGGGCGCGCAGGCGGCCAATCACTAGGAGAGGTGGAACATGGCTAGTACAAAAGCAACTGCCGAAGCCAAGCTCAACGAGAAGCTCCCGCTGCGCGCCAAGCTCGGTTACGGCACGGTCGGCCTGGGGTCGATCGCCAACACGATGCTGGCTACCTGGCAGGCTTTCTTCTTTACGACGTTCTGCGACATCAACATCGGCGTCGCAGGCCTGATCGTCTCCATCGGCACGATCGTGGCCGCGTTCACGGCGCCTGTCTGGGGTTACATTTCCGACCGTATGTACAGCACCGCGCTCGGCCGCAAGTTCGGCCGTCGTCGCGCCACGCTGCTCCTCACCGCGCCGGGCCAGTTCATCTTTATGATCCTGCAGTTCGTCCCCGGCCTGCCCGTGCCCGTCTACGCGGCTTCTAACCTGCTTTACTGGGTCTTCAACGGCGGCTACTCCACGGTCCAGTACGTCCTGCCCTCCGAGATGAGCGACAACTCCTCGCAGCGCGCCCAGCTCGTCGGCATCAACCAGATCAGCACCGCCATCGCGTCCATCGCGCTTGCCACGATCAACACCGCGCTCTTCGTCATCTGGGGCGACAAGAACTGGACCACCTACTTTAACCTCGCGCTTATTTACGACGTCTTTATGCTCGTCATCATCATCGCGGGCATCATGACCATCCAGGAGCGCCCCTACGACCCGACCACCGACTTCAAGGAGGCCGACGCCAACTCCGAGGATGAGGGCGTGAGCCCCGTCAAGCGCGTCGCCCTGCTCCTGTGGAACTACGTTTCGACCTTCGCCGTCAAGGAGTTCCGTTCCTACCTGGGCATGTATCTTTCCGAGGTCATGTTCCGCAACGTCCGTGGCGCCATCCTGACCTACTTCCTCGTCTTCGTCCTCGGCCTTACGTCCTCGCAGGTCTCGCTTCAGAGCGGCATCTCGTTCGCCATCGGTATTGCGCTCGTCGCCTTCTTCATCTGGCTGAACTCCAAGATCGGCAGCTCCAAGTCCTACCGCGTCGGTGCCATCGAGGCCAGCGTCGTCTTCCTGCTCATGTTCGTCCTCGCCCACGTCCACGAGCAGATCGGCCAGGCGGCAACCATCACCGCATGGGTCCTTCTCGCCGTTGCCCTGAACTTCGGCATCACCGGCGTCGTCAACGCCACCGACTTCGCGTACTCCTTCATCCCCGATGTCGACGAGATTCTGACCGGAAAGCGCCGCGAGGGTCAGTACGCCTCCGTCAACTCGACCATCGACAACATCTTTATGGCCATCGAGAAGATCGTCATTACCTCGGTCCTGGCCGCCGGCGGCTTCGTCTCGGGCGCCGAGTCCCAGCCTCAGCAGGTCATCGACCTTCTCACCAACATCTTCTGCTTCGCACCCATCGCCTTCTGCGCCCTCGGCATCTTCTTTACCTTCCGCGTGAAGCTCAACGAGGAGAACCGCGTCGTCCTCGCCGCCGAGATTGCCCGTCTCCGCGACGGCGGCTCCAAGGCTGACGTCGACCCGGAGACCAAGAAGCTCGTCGAGGAGCTCACCGGCTTCCCCTACGAGAAGTGCTGGGGCAACAACCGCATCGTGAACTTCTCCAAGAAGCTCGAGTCCGGCGACGGCTCCAAGTCGGAGGTCTCCGCGAACTAAATTTCCCCGACCCCCCTCACTCCCTTTCCTTGGCGGGACGGCCCCTCCCTTGGCCGTCCCGCACCCATCGATTGACACCGACCACAAGCGCGAAACGAGGATGTGCATCATGGCTTGGCTGACCACGGACAATATGGCATGCGAACTTGGCAACGACCGGATCTCCGTGCGCTTCGGGGCTGACGGCAAGGCGACCTCCGTCGTTGTTGACGGCCGCGAACTGCTTGTCAATCTCTCGGGCGCCGCGGGCGACCCCGACCGCGACCACAGCTTCTACTGCGATTACCACGTCAACCAGAAGACCCGCAACCTCGTCCCCACGCGCCTTGAGGTTCTTTCCAACACCCCCGAGGTCGCGCACGTCGCCTACGTCGACGATGCGAGCGATCTTAAGCTCGCTTATCACCTCGTCGTTGCCGGCGATGCGCCGGCGGTCTACGGCTACGTGGTCGCCTGGGCCGACGTGCCCGGCGTCGTGGTCAACGAGCTGAGGACCGTCTACCGCTTCGACTCGACCCTCTTTACCACTGGCTACACCGCCAAGCGTCAGGGCCTGCAGCCGCGCGCGGAGTATATGGCGGAGCACGGCGAGAAGCTCCAGGACGAGACCTTCCGCTTCCCCGAGGCGGTCCGCTATTCGAATTCCGACGTCTACTCTAAGTACGACTATGCCGGCTACTTTGCGGACAACGATGTCTGGGGCCAGTGGTCCGGCGGCCGCACGGACGATGAGTGGGGCGCCTGGTTCATTCCAATGGATAAGAGCGCCTACCCCGGCGGCCCCCTTAAGCAGGAGCTTCTTGTCCACTACGACAGCATCATCCTCAACTACATGACCGGGGCGCACTTTGGGACGGGCGACTTCGAGGTCGAGGCCGGCTGGAAGAAGCTCTATGGCCCGTGGTGCATGTACTTCAACCACGGCGGCGATGTGGTGTCCGACGCCCTCGCGCATGCCGAGGCCGAGAAGGGCGCCCTGCCCGTTGCCTGGCTCGACGAGCCGGGGCTCTATGACGGCGCTTACGCGTCGCTTGCTGGCTCGATCGTCTTGGCGTGCCCCGTCGAGGATGCGCGCGGCTGGACCGTGACCGCCTCTGATGCGCCCGGTGACGTCTTTCACCAGAAGGCGGGGCGCATCTACTACGCGCAGACCGACGGCGACTCATTCGAGCTCGCAGGCATGCAACCAGGCCATTATTGGCTGCGTGCCCGCCTCAACGAAACGACGGACGCGGAGGACTACGACTTGGGCGAGTTTGACCTCGTCGGCGGTCAGTGCCTCGATGTGGGCGTGCTCCGGGTCGAGAATCAGGTTCGCCCGCTTGTGTGGAGCATCGGCACCCGCACGGGGACGACCGTGCCCTTTAAGTTCAGCGATCAGCAACGCAACTACGTGTGGATGGGGCTCGTGCCCAAGAACCTCGTCTATGAGGTGGGCGTCGATGCGCCCGAGGACTGGTACTACCTGCAGCGCTACGAAGGAGCCTGGCGCATCAGGTTTGCGAAGCCGGCCGAACGGGTTAAGAAATACCTGCTCACCGTGTGCCTCGCGGGTACGACGCTCGCCCAGATGATCCCGGGGCAGGCGGACGTTCGGTTCCGCGTCGCGCTCAACGGCTCTGAGGTCGCAAACGAGCTCTACGAGAACGACCGCGCGGCCTATCGCTCGAGCGTGACCGGCGGCGCCCCACAGAAGCTCGAGATCGAGGTCCCCGCTGAGTTGCTGGGCGACACGAATGAAATCGTCTTTACGACCGATGGCTACGTTATGTACGACATGATCAAGCTCGAGGTTCTTGGCTGATGAAGATGCGCCTGGAAGACATAGAGGTTCTCTCCCGAAGCTACGAGGGCGACTGCGCCTGGCTTGACGGGCGCTTTACCGACCGTGCCGAGAAGCTCGTCCCGTGCCAACGTGAGGTCGGGCCTCGCGGCGGCACGGTGCTCAGGACGCGCCGCGTCGTTGAGGAGTGCCCGTCGCTCGACGGAACCCGTGCGACGGTCGGCGCCTTCGAGCGCCTGGAGGGGACGCTTCTCTTTGTGCCGATGGCGTCAATCGACTGCCGGGTGCGGTTACGGCTTGCCGCCGTGGGCGGGTCCCGGGATGTCGTCGTCTATGCGGATGATGCCCCTGTTGCCAAGGTCAAACTGCCGGATGAGGGCTCGCATAAGGTTGAGTTCGACGTTGCCCCCACCAGGCGCGGCCTTCGCCTGACCGTCGTCGCCGCGCTTGATGTGCCGTCGGGGGTGGGCGTGAGCGATGCGTCCCGCGTCATTGCTGGGGGTGCCGCTGCCGTCGAGATCCTCTCGCTTGAGGTCGAGACTGCCGAACGGATCCCCGGCGAGCGCAGAACCGTCTTCGTCGCGGCCGATTCGCTTGCGCAGACCTATCCCGTGGATGTCCGGCCCCAGACGGGCTGGGCCGAGTTTCTTGCCCGCTACCTGGGATGCGAGCCGTGCTCAGCCAGCCACGATGGGGCGTTTCCTTACGAGGGCGCCACTCGCTACGAAGGCGCGGCGGGACCGATCGTCCGCAACGCAGCGATGGCGGCCCGAAGCCTGCGATCCTTTATTGCTGAGGGCAAGCTCGCCCTGCTCCTGGGCCAGGTGCGCCCGGGGGACGTGGTCGTGCTGCAGTTCGGCGCCAATGACGCCACCTGCGCCCGCCCCCTGCGTTATTCGTCGCTCGAGGACTTCCGGGCGTTTTTGGCTCGCTACGTCGACTCGATTAGGGATCGCGGAGCCACGCCCGTTGTGGTGACTCCGCCGCCGCGCCATAACTTTGCCGACGACCGGCTCGTGGAGGATTTCGCGGCCTACTCGGAGGTTGAGCGCTCGTACTGTGCTCGCGAGGGCGTGGCGCTTGTCGATCTCTCCCGTGAGGCAGGCTGCCTTGTGGACGGCATGGGCCCCGAGCGTTCCCGGTGCCTCTACATGAAGCTTTCCGCAGGTCAGTATGCGCGCTATCCGGGCGGAGTCGACGACTCCACCCATCTTTCGGCGCTCGGCGCGCGCCTGTTCGGGCGTATTGTCGCCAAGGGCGTCTCCGAGGCGTGCGGGATGGACTTCGTCGATGACGACGCGCCGCTTTCCCGGCGGGCCCCCGCTGGTCTTGTGGCCAGTGTTGAGGTCGAGCGCCGAGCGGGCGTGCGCCTTTCCTGGGACGTCGTGGCGGGCACGGATTACTACACCGTTCGGCGCGTCGACGGGCGGGAGGGCGGCCTCGTGACGTCGCTCGAGCCGCGCTTCTTTGATGTCGCCCTGCCGGGAGATTCCGGGGAGCGCTGCTATGAGGTTCGCGCGTGGCGAGGGAACGACGCGGGCGAGGCGGCGACCGTCTCGATCGACTGCCGTCTCGACGGCCTGGGCGCGCAACGTCGGATTGAGGGCGTCGATCTGTACGAGGTCGACCCCGACGGGGTCGCCGACCGCATCGCGTTCTCGGTCCGCTTCGTGCCGGTGCCCGACGCCGTCTCTTATCGCGTGTTGGCAAGAAACGCACGCGCCGGTCAGCTCACTGTTCTCGGCCAAATCGCGCCCGACGAGGTCGACGGTCTTCACAGCTATGGCGTGAGCCGCGAGCCGGGATGGGAAATCGGCGTTGAAGCGGACGGAGCCGACGGACCGCTCGGAAGCGACTTCGTCGCTCTGCCCGACCGGCCGGCCCCCTTATGCGGGCGACGGTCGAGCTGGGAGATCCCGTTCTAGCGCGTTGCTTCCGGAAGTGTTCGACGGCGGGTACCGCCCGCTCATCTATTTGTAGTTAGGAGAGCATATGGGTCTCATCGACTTCACCGCCGGGGAGTTCGACGGCATCGTCGAGCGAAGCTATCCCCGCGAGGCGACGGGCTGGGTCGACGGCGTCTACGGCTTCCGCACCCTCGAGGAG
>CAVIBB010000001.1:0-12005 GCA_963640745.1 Paludibacteraceae bacterium | reverse complement strand
CTCGAGGAGAGGTCCGCCGCTCCCGTGGGCGACGGTCGGGGTCTTCCAATCTGCGCTCGTTCGCTTGTTGAGGAGTCCGAGGCGCAAAACAGTGACGCGAACACGATCGTTCGCGCCGTCTACCACGAGGGCACGTTCGTCCGCCTGCCGCTCGCGGCGTGTGACTGGGCCCTTGAGCTTGAGCTTCTTTCCGACGTCGATGCTGAGGTCGCGGTTGTCGTCAACGAAGACGAGCGCGTGCGCGTGGGGCTCGCTGCCGGTGAGGCCAAGAAGATCTCGTTTGTGGCGCCGCTTACCAAGCGCGTCCTCGACCTCACGGTCATTCCTTTTGACAATGCGGGCGAGACAACCAGTTGGGGCAAGGTCTGGCTGCGCTCCCTCTCCTATATGCAGGTTGAGCGCGCTGCCGCCCCGAGTCCGCGCATCCTCATCGCCGCCGACTCCACGGCCCAGACCTACTTCGACCGCGAGCGTCCTCAGTCCGGATGGGGCGAGTGGCTGTACTGGTATCTCTACGAGGGGCATGCCGCGAGCATCTCGCACGACGACACGAGCTCGGTGCGCCAGGCGCGCCTGTTCCAGGGTGCTGGCCCCGATATCTACAACAAGGCGCTCGGCGGCCGCGGGTTCAAGACCTACCTCGCGGAGCATCGATGGGAGAAGCTGCTCTCTGTGGTGCGTCCCGGCGATGCCGTGCTCATCGACTTCGGCCTGAACGACGCTTCTAAGACCCGCCCGATGCGCTATATTCCCGTCGATGAGTTCGCGTCCTGGATCGAGCGTTACGTTTCGTGCGTCGTGGACCGCGCGGCTCAGCCCGTGCTTCTTACCTCGACGCCGCTGTATCCCGGTCCCGAAGGCGACTTTGCGCATGAGGTGACCCGCGATTACGCCGACGTGGTGCGCGGGTTCGCCATCGATCATGGCCTACCGCTTATTGATGTGCGCGCCGAGTTCATGGACTACGTTCGCGGACTTCCGCCCCAGAACCGCGAAGCGCTCTGGCTCCGAGCCCGCCCGTTCCAGTACTCGAGCCACCCCGATGGCGTCAAGGACCCCTGCCACCTGAGCACTCTCGGCGCCTTCAAGGTCGCCGGCATTGTGGCACGCGGCCTCGCGAAGGCGCTGCCGTGGGTCTCGCTCGCAAGCGACGTCGCCCTCGAGCCCGAGCCTGCGGCCGCCCCCGGCCCCGTCTGCGAGCTTGCGGCCACGGCCGTCAAGGGCATCGTGGGGCTCGAGGGCTCGCTTCGCTGGGATCCGCCCGCGGGAGGCGCCGACTACTACGTGGTCGAGAAGCGCAACGCAGCGACGGGGCGGCTGTACGACCGCGCCGTGACCATCCAGCCTTTCTACCTCGACCTGCCGCTACCCGCCCAAGCGCGCACCATCGAGTACCGCGTGAGCGCCTGGAACGACGCCAAGAGCTCGGATGCCGCGGCCATACAGCTCACGTTCCCTGCCGATGACGACCCTCTGCACGTGCTCGAGTGAGCCGCCGTGCGTCCTCTCCGTTCATTTATGTTGAAGTAAGCAAGGAAAGAAAGGAAAGACCAATGAAGACCGAGTACGAGCCCAGCGTGGCGCTGCCCTCCAAGGAGACCCTCGAGAAGTCCATCGACCTTTTGCTCAACTGCCTCACAAAGATCGACGACGCCTCGGGCGAGTTCCTTCTCGACTTCGACGGCCTCAAGGTCGACGACAAGAGCTGGTGTGTGTGGAACTGGCCGCAGGGCGTGGGCCTCTTCGGCACGTACATGAACTACCGCAACACCGGCAACGAGAAGGCGCGTCGCATCGTCGTCGACTGGTTCGAGGCCCGCATGCGTGAGGGCGCTCCGTCTAAGAACATCAACACGATGGCGCCGCTTCTTGCCATGGCTTGCCTGTATGAAGATACGGGCGATACCCGCTACCTGCCCTATCTCGAGCGCTGGGCCGACTGGTGCATGAATGACCTTACCCGCACGCAGGAGGGCGGCTTCCAGCACGTGACCTACGGCCCGGCCAACACCGAGCAGATGTGGGACGACACCCTCATGATGGCGGTGCTCCCGCTGGCAAAGATCGGCATGCTCCTCGGCCGTCGGGATTACATCGAGGAGGCCCGCTACCAGCTCTCCATTCACATCAAGTACCTCGTCGACCGCAAGAGCGGCCTGTGGTTCCACGGCTGGAGCTTCGAGCGCCGCGACAACTACGCCGAGGCGCTTTGGGCGCGCGGCAACTGCTGGATCACCATCGCCTTCCCGACCATCATCGAGGTGCTCGAGCTTGAGCCTGAGGACGCCCTCTACCGCCAGCTTGTCGAGGTGCTCCGTGCGCAGATCGCGGCCCTCGCCAAGTACCAGGACGCCGAGACCGGCCTGTGGCACACGCTCATCGACGACCCCGGCTCCTACCTGGAGACCTCCGGTTCCGCCGGCTTTGCGTACGGCATCCTCAAGGCCGTTCACAAGCGTTACGTGGACCCGAGCTACGCCGACGTGGCCAACCGCGCTGTCTGCGGCATCCTCTCGCAGATGGGCGACCACGGCCAGCTCGCGAATGTCTCTGTCGGCACGCCGATCTTCGACGACCTTGACGGCTACCGCAACGTTGGCATCACCGACATGCCTTACGGCCAGTCGCTCTCCGTCCTCGCGCTCACCGAGGCGCTCGTGAGCTACTGCTAAGGAGCGCGTGATGGAATTCGGCTGCAGGGCCCACGATTTGACGCGCGCACATACCCCTGATGAGCTGGGGGCGGCTTGCGAGGAGCAGGGCGTGCGCTACGTTCAGCTCGCGCTGGCCAAGTCCTTCCCGCAGATGGCGAGCGGCGCCGGCGAGATAAGCCCCGGCATGGGCGCGCATGTTCGCCGAGCTCTGGCCGCGCATGGCGTCGAGGTCGCGGTCATGGGTTGCTACTTCAACATGATCGATGCCGACCTCGCCGCCCGCGAGCGGGGTATCCGCAAGTTCGAGGCGTATCTTTCTTGCGCGCGCTCCTTCGGATGCGGCATCGTCGCCTCCGAGACGGGCTCGGTCGACCCGAAGTTCCGCTATACCGAGGAGAACTTTACCGACGAGGCCTTCCGCGAGGCCGCCGACGTCATCGGCCGCCTTGTCGCGCACGCCGAGCGCGTGGGCGCCGTCGTGGGCATCGAGCCGGGCGTCAACCACCCCATCCACGACGTCGAGACGTGCGCGCGCCTGGTCGAGTCGGTAGGCGGCTCGCCTGCGCTGGGCTTTATTCTCGACCCGACGGCGCTTATTACCCCGGCGCTCGCGGACTCTCAGCTGGACATCACGTGTTCGATGCTCGAGGCCTTCCCGGAGCGAATCGTGGCCACCCATCTGGTGGACTATCGCATCGAGGGCGGCGAGCTCGTGCGCTGCGATCTGGGCGAGGGACAGATGGACGTCGCCTCCGTCCTCGGGGCCGTTCTCTCGGCGAAGCCCCACGGCTACGTGCTCACCGAGTTCACTGAGGACGAGGCCGTCGGGCGGTTTATCGCTTCTTGGCAATAAGGGATCGAGACGAAAAGAAAGGCGTTGGTTGCCATGGGCATCGGCAATGTTGTGCACAACGAGTTCTCCACGTACGTGGATGACGAGACCGGCGCGGTGGTCGAGCGCCTGACTTCTCCCGACGTGACGAGTCACCACATGTATTTCTACGCCCACATGACCACCGCCGACGGGCGCTGGCTGCTGTACTCGCCCGAAGTCGACGGCGAGCGCCAGATCTACCTGATGGACCTCTTCACGGGCGACGCGACGCAGCTCACGGAGGGGCCGGGCGTAGACGACTGGGGCGCTGAGTTTACGAGCGACGAGCGCAGCGTCATGTACCACCAGGGCGATTCCATCTGGAAGGTCTCGCTTGACGGCGGCGCGCGCGAGGAGGTCTACCGGACCCCGGAGGGCTGGCACGGACGCGACATCGGCGTCTCGCGCGACGTGAACGCCCTTACTCTCGTCGAGATAAAGAAGGACACCATGGCCGCCGCCATCGGGGGCAAGAACTGGGACTTCTTTAAGCAGAACTGCCTGGCCAAGCCCCTGTGCCGCATTGTCTACGTCGATTTGGACGCCGGGACCTCCGAGGTTGTCCATGAGGAGCGCTGCTGGCTCGGGCACACGCAGATTCGCCCGCATGATCCGGACACCATCATGTACTGCCATGAGGGCCCCTTCGACGTTATCGACGCCCGTATGTGGCTCGTTTCCCGCGACGGGTCGGATGTGCGCTGTTGCCGCGAGCAGCCGAGCGACCTGATCCTGACCCACGAGTTTTGGGAGCCGAGCGGCGAGAAGCTCGCCTTCGTGTACCGAGAGATGTCCGGCACGGGCATCGAGGAGATCCACGAGATCGATCCGGACACCCTCGAAGAGCGCAGCGTCATGCCGTGCCAGACGTACGCGCACTGCATCTGCGATAAGGCCGGGCGCTTCTTCGTCGGCGACTCGCAGGGCGACCCGACGCCCATCCACCTGCAGCGCGAGGAGGACATCGAGGCCCGACGCGCCGCCGGCAAAAAGCTTAACGATTACGTCTACCTCATCGAGCCCGCCTGCGGCAACGAGACGCGGCTCGCTTATCACGGCACGAGCTGGAGCGCCCGTTGGGGGACCCCGCAGGATGCGCACCCGCACCCGTGCTTTACCGAGGACGGCCGCTACGTCCTCTTCGTTACCGACCGCTTTGGGCATCCGGCCATACACCGCGTCGACCTGGAGCGCTTCTTAAAAGAACAGCGGTGACGCCAAGGGTATCGTTTGAACGACGCGTTCGGACGCCGAGAAAGGATTGAAGCGTGGCGATCGGAGATCTGAGCTATAGCCCGTTCGTGCGGGCAAACGACCCCGACACGGGGGCGGTGGTCGAGCGGCTCACGTCGCCGAACATGACCTGTCACCTGCCTAGGCCGGGTATTCGCGCGACCTCGGCGGACGGGAAGGTGCTGCTCTACGTGGGTGCCACGGGAGAGGCGCGGCAGCTCTTCGCGCTGAATCTGGATACCGGGGTCTCGGTGCAGCTTACCAGCGGCCAGGGCCTTCTTGAGTACGAGGGCGTCTGCCTCGATCCCGACGATCGCCACGCGTTCTATGTCCAGCGCGACACGCTCTGGCGCATTGACCTTACGACGCTTCTGCTCGAGCGGCTCTACACCTGCGGGGAGGGCTGGGCGCTGCGCTGGCTCACGGTCTCGCCGGACGGGCGTCATGCGGTGACCACGGAGATCGAGCGCACCTCGGTCCCCGCCAATATCGAGCAGCCTGATTGGAGCCTCTTCGAGCTCTCGACCATTGCGGCGCCGCGCTCGCGGATCGTCCTGCATTCCCTTGAAGACGGAACCTCGAGCGTGGTGCTCGAGGACCGCTGTTGGCTTGGGCGCGCGACGCTGCAGCCTGGTGGCCGCGGCTCGATTCTCTACTGCCACGAGGGGGCCTACGACTACATCGATGCCCGCATGTGGGTCGTGAGCGCAGACGGGTCGCGCCTGCACTGCGTACGCGAGAAGAGCCCCGGCGAGATTGCCGTCGGCGAGAGCTGGCTCGACGACGGGCGATTCATCGGCTATCTCCACAGGGTCGGCTCGGCGAATCCCGAGGGGCTGGGGGGCGTGGACTGGTCTGCGTCCGACCCCGCCTCGGTCGCCTCTGCGGAGGCTGCCGGCGCGGCCACCGTGCGCAGGATCGACGCCCAGACCTTCGAGGAAGAGGTGCTCCTGACCTGTCATCCCTATGCACACCTGGCCTTCTCCCCGAACGGGCGCTACTGCGTGGGAGACGGCGCGAACGGTCCCGTGCCGCTGCACCTGGTCGGAGACGCGCCCGCATCGAGCGTCGAGTCGGATGACTTTATCTATCTGTGCGATCTTGCCTGCCGCCGCGAGGTGCGCCTGTGCCGGCATGCGACGAGCTGGAGCCACCGCTTCGGCACGACACAGGACACCCATCCCCATCCGAGCTTCTCGTCGGACGGCAACTGGGTCTATTTCGTCTCTGACCGCGAGGGGCGCCCAGCCATTTACCGTGCAGATGTCGCGCGTTTCCTGCGCGAGCGGGATGGCGGCGACGGTCCTGTCGAGCGCGGCGAGGAGGGCGGCCCCGACGCTTCCTGGGGCTTCTCGGCGACCTACGCGTGGCAGGGGGCGTCATGTTGAGGCTTCGCGAGGACATCCTGCTTTGGCCGGGCGGCAAGAAAAAGTGCTGCACGCTTTCGTTCGACGACGGCACCGTCGAGGATGAGCGCATCTGCCGGATGCTGCGCGAGCGCGGCCTGCGGGCGACGTTCAACCTGAATCCCGGGCTCTTCGGGCAGTCTGACCACCTTGAGCAGGGGGAGCTCGCCGTTGAGCATCAAAAGCTTCCTCGGGAGCGTGTCGCGGAGGTGTATGAGGGTTTCGAGCTGGCTGTTCACGGCTACACGCACGCCCACCTGGGGCGCGTTCCCTCATCGATGGCCGCTTACGAGATCGCGCGCTGCAAGCAGGAGCTGGAAAGTATCGCCTGCGCGCCCGTGCGCGGCATGGCGTGGCCCATTAACTACCGCGCGGACGATGTTTTTGGCGCTTGCGACGCCGCGCGCGCCTGCGGGATCTGCTACGGCAGGACCACGCGCCGCACGTTCGATTGCGTCGGCCTGCCGGAGGATTTTCTTGCCTGGGACGCTGCATGCAGCTACGTGCAGCCGGAGCTTGAGGGGGTGCTCGCCAAGTTCCTCTCGCCGATTGGGCGCTATGTCGAGCCATATCTGCTTTATGTCTGGGGGCACGGCTACGAGGCGACCATGCGTGGCGCGTGGGACACGCTCGAGTCTTTCCTTGACCGGGTGAGTGGCCATGAGGACGTGTGGTACGCGTCCAATATCGAGGTCTATGACTACGTGGACGCCGCCCGGTCGCTTGTGTACTCGGCGGATGGCGAATACCTGCAGAACCTTAGGGCCATCGATGTTTGGCTGCAGGTCGACGGCGCTCCGCTGCGCGTGCCGGCGGGTGAGGTTGTTCGAGTGCCGGGGCCTGCGACGGGGGATTGAAGAGCCTATTGCCACCCGCGGCGCTTTTACGCCGCAACGGTTAATAAAGAAACGGAAGGGAGCCGAGCATGAACGCTACGGTTAGAAAGACGGCCGATGGCCGGGTTATCAGCGGGTTCAAGATGAAGCTGTATCCCGGGTTCGCCGCCGAGTACGAGAAGCGCCACAACGAGCTTTGGCCCGAGATGGCCGATATGCTGCACGAGTATGGCGGCCACAACTACAGCATCTTTATCGACGAGGAGACGAACATCTTGTTCGGCTACATCGAGCTCGACGATCCCGAGCGCTATGCGCAGAGTGCACAGACCGAGGTATGTCGACGCTGGTGGGACTTTATGGCGAGCGTCATGGAGACGAACCCCGACAACTCGCCCGTGAGCGTGGACCTTCCTTGCGCGTTCCACCTGGATTAGCGGGGCGGCGCGGGGCATCGGTTAAGCCATGCCGGCAGCCGGATACATGCCGCGCAAGGTGCTCGCGCGCGTCCTAAGCCGCACGGGGAGAATCTCCTCGCGCGGCTTTGCCTTTGGGCTCTCGATGCGTCTGAGCAGCAGTTTCGCGGCTTTCTCGCCCATTTTGTGCGGATAACTTTCCAGGGTCGTGATGCCGGCCACGAACTCGCCGGCCCAGTCCCAGCCCATCTGTCGCGCCCATTCCCATTCGTCGGGGCCGCAGAGCCCGATGGGGAGGCGGGCCGGGGCGCCGGCATGGGCGAGCGAGCGGTGCGCTGCTATGAGGGTGGCCGTATTTGTCGTGACGACCGCCATGGGGGACTCGGATTTTTTTGCCTCGGCGCAGAGCCTGGCAAAGAGGCGGTTGCCGGCGCGAGAGTCGGCGGGGTCGAGGACGCGAACGTCAGACTCGGGATTCTTTGCCCCAAAGAGCCTGCGATTAGCGTCCAGGAAGGCGTCCATGCGTATGTAGCGGGGCGAGTTGCCCTCATAGGGCTCGGTGACGAGGACGACCCGAGTGAAACCTTGTTCCTGCAGGTGGGCCATGAGCTCGAGCGTCGAGTCGCAATACTCGTTTGCGACGACGTCCGCGGCGCAGTCATTGACGTAGCGGTCACAGAGCACGACGGGCACCCCGCCGCGGACGATGCGTGAGAGCGACGGGTTCTCGGCCGAGACGGTGTTGACTATGAGCCCGTCGACCTGGTTTTGGAGTAGGCCGTCGACCGCTTCAGTCTCGGTCTCGAGGGAATTCGCCGAATCGCAGACCACGACGACGTAGCCGGCACGGCGCAGAACCGCTCCCGCTCCCGCGACAAGCGCCGTGGAGAACGGTGTGGCGACATCGGCGAGGACGATGCCGACCTGGCGGAGCTTCTTCTTCCTGAGGTTGCGCGCGGCGGCGGAGGGGACGTAGTTTGCCTGTTCGATGGCTTTCTTTATGCGCGTGCGGGCGCTGTCAGACAGAAGATCCTCGTGCCCGTTGATGTAGCGCGAGACCGTCGTCTTCGAAACGCCTGCGGCGGTGGCTATGTCCGAGATCGTGGCTTTGCGATTTGACATGGTTGTCCCCGGATGGCTGCGTAGAGGTCATTGAAGTTATGGTAACGGTTTCATGAAACGCTTCAAACAACGTTTAGCGCATTTCTCCCCTTTGTCGGGCGCTAATCGCGGTACGCCCACCTCGCGAAGCCCGGGCGCGGGCATTTGCTCAATGCTGTTGATGGGCCCCGTCCATGGGGTTTGGCGTGAACTCTGAGATTTCGCACTTTAAAAATGAACTCGTCGAGTAACTGTTCTTTGGAGAGGCCTGTTAACTGGGAAAATGTGGCTATATCGTCGTTGGCTACTTGAGGAACTCGATTTTAAAGTGCGAAAAGTCAGAGTTTGTGTCGCGGGAGCGCTTGCCACGCCGAGATCTGCTCGAAAGTTGGCTACACGCTGCTTTGCCAGGCGCCCCAAACATGCGCCGCGCAGTAACCTTCGCGCCCCATCCGCCCCGGAACTGTGCCGCGCAGTAAGCTTTGCGACCCGTTCGCCCCGAAAGTGCGTCGCGCAGTAATGCTCCGTTACTGCGCGGTGAGGTTTCAGGGCGTGGGGGAGAAGGTCATTGCTGCGCGGCGAGCTTCCAGGGCGCAGGGAGACCTCCCCTTGCTGCGCAGCGAGCTTCCAGGGCGCGATGGGAGAGTCCCTTGCTGCGCAGAGCATTTACAGGGCGCCCGTCACGCGTCGCGCCCCTCTTTCCGGCGCCTCGACAATTCCTTCACGCCCAAACTCCGCCAGCGGTATGATTCCTGCGCTGAGTGAACGTTTATCCAAATTGAAGGTGAACGTTCACCCATAACCCTGCTACAATCGCAACGGATTCGAAACACCCGAAATCACGAAGCGCCTGCGGGCGCGGGGAGGAACGAGCGATGAAGAACTTCATGGACGACAAGGACTTCCTGCTGAGCACGCCGACCGGCGAGAAGCTCTTCCACGAGTACGCGGAGGGCATGCCCATCGTCGACTACCACTGCCACATCTCCCCGCAGGAGATCTTCGAGAACAAGTCCTTCAAGTCCATCACCGAGGTCTGGCTTGGCGGCGACCACTACAAGTGGCGCCTCATGCGCGCCAACGGCGTGGACGAGCGCTACATCACCGGCGACGCCGACGACCGCGAGAAGTTCCAGAAGTGGGCCGAGACTCTCGGCCGCTGCGTGGGCAACCCGGTCTTCGAGTGGAGCCACCTCGAGCTCAAGCGCTTCTTCGGCTATGAGGGCGTCCTCAACGGCAACACCGCCCAGGAGGTCTGGGACCTCGCCAACGCCAAGCTCGCCACGCCCGAGTTCAGCTGCCGCGAGCTCATCAAGCGCTCCAACGTTCGCATGATCTGCACCACCGACGACCCCGCCGACTCCTTCGAGTGGCACCAGAAGATCGCCGCCGACGAGTCCTTCGACGTCAAGGTCGTCCCGGCCATGCGCCCCGACGCCGCCCTGCGCATCGAGCGCGGCCAGGAGTTCGCCGACTACATGAAGAAGCTCTCCGCCGTCGCCGAGCTGCCCGTGACCAACTATGACGAGCTTAAGGCCGCCATCGCCAAGCGTTACGACTTCGTGGCCACCCTCGGCTGCGTCGCCTCCGACCACGCCCTCGACTACGTCATGTACGTTCCGGCCACCGACGAGGAGGTCGAGGCCATCTTCCAGAAGGGCCTCGCCGCCGAGCCGCTGACCGAGCACGAGGTCCTGCAGTACAAGACCGCCTTCATGCAGTTCGTCGCCGGCGAGTACGTCCGCCTCGGCTGGGCCATGCAGCTCCACTTCGGCTGCAAGCGCGACAACAACAAGCCCATGTTCGCCAAGCTCGGCCCCGACACCGGCTACGACTGCATCTCCAACTACACCCCGGCCGACCAGCTCGCCGACTTCCTGGGCTCCATCCAGCAGAAGACCGGCCTGCCCAAGACCATCCTCTACAGCCTGAACCCCTCCGACAACTGGATGATCGACACCGTCATGGCCTGCTTCCAGGAGGCCCCTGTCGCCGGCAAGATCCAGAACGGCTCCGCCTGGTGGTTCAACGACAACGAGGTCGGCATGCGCGACCAGATGACCGCGCTCGCCAACGAGGGCGTCCTCGGCAACTTCGTGGGCATGCTCACCGACTCCCGCTCCTTCCTGTCCTACCCGCGTCACGAGTACTTCCGCCGCGTGCTCTGCGGCCTTGTGGGCGAGTGGGTCGAGGCCGCCAAGTACCCCGCCGACTTCGAGCTTCTTGGCGGCATCGTCAAGGACATCAGCTATAACAACGCGGTGCGTTACTTCAACATGCCGCTTGAGCTGGCCTAATCAGCAAGAAACACTGCGGGGCCGCGTGCGTCTTCGGCCGCCGGCCCCGCGCCCTTATTGCCACTGACTTCCCAAATAAGAGGAGAGAACACCCATGGATACCCTGAGCTACGCCACGCTCGAGAAGATCGGCTACGACGGCTACGTCCTTCCCAAGGACGCCCCCGAGAAGGTCCTGCAGTTCGGTGAGGGCAACTTCCTGCGCGCCTTCGTCGACCGATTCTTTGACCTCGGCAACGAGGCCACCGGTTGGAACGGCAAGATCTGCATGGTCCAGCCCATCAGCGGCAACTACGGCTTCGCCGACGGCATCAACGCCCAGGACGACCTCTATACCGTGCTCGTCCGCGGCAAGCAGGACGGCGAGACCGTTGACGAGTCCCGCCTGATCAGCTCCTGCTCGCGCTGCGTGAACCCCTACCGCGCCGAGGACTACGCCGAGATCATGAAACTCGCCGCCTCCGACGACCTCGAGATTATCGTCTCCAACACTACCGAGGCCGGCATCGCCTACGACGACTCCTGCAAGGCCGACGACGAGCCGCCCGCGAGCTTCCCCGCCAAGCTCGCCCAGGTGCTGCACACCCGTTGGGCCGCCGGCAAGCCGGGCGTGATCGTCCTTTCTTGCGAGCTCATCGACCACAACGGCGCTGAGCTGCTGCGCATTGTTAAGCAGCACGTGGCCGACTGGGGCTGGGAGGCCGAGTTCGACGCCTGGCTCGAGAACGACTGCACCTTCTGCACCACGCTCGTCGACACCATCGTCCCCGGTCGCATCCGCGACGCCGAGGAGGCCGCGCGCGTGGCTGAGCGCCTTGGCTACGACGATCCCTTCCTGGCCGTTCGCGAGCCCTTCCAGATGTGGGGCATCCAGGGCGACGAGTCGCTTAAGGAGAAGCTGCCCTTTACCAAGGCCGAGATTCCCGGCGTCTTCGTGACCCCCGACGTGACCCCGTACAAGAAGCGCAAGGTCCGCATCCTCAACGGCTCCCACACCTGCTTCGTGCCGGGCGCCTGGCTCGCCGGCTTCGACATCGTGCGCGACTGCATGCACGACGACGTGGTCCGCGGCTTCATGAACCAGATGCTCTACGGCGAGTGCATCCCCACCCTGGCCGCTGACCTGGACGTCGAGGACTGCAAAGCCTTCGCCGCCGCCGTTCAGAACCGCTTCGACAACCCCTTCAT